>NZ_AQPL01000301.1:0-2150 GCF_000395345.1 Cupriavidus sp. WS
GGGCGCCGCGCGGCCCGGGGCGGGCCGCCGGAGCCGCGCCTGGCATGCTTTTTTCTTGGAAATTCCGTGAGACCGGCCTGTCGACCTGACCGGCGGCCCCGCCTGGCGAAGACAATCGGTATATGGAAGAAATCAGAATCCGTGGTGCCCGTACCCACAACCTGAAGAACATCAATCTCGACCTGCCGCGCAACAAGCTGATCGTGATCACCGGGCTGTCCGGTTCGGGCAAGTCGTCGCTGGCCTTCGACACCCTGTACGCGGAGGGCCAGCGCCGCTACGTGGAGTCGCTGTCGGCCTACGCGCGCCAGTTCCTGCAACTGATGGAGAAGCCCGACGTGGACCTGATCGAGGGCCTGTCGCCCGCGATCTCCATCGAACAGAAGGCAACCAGCCACAACCCCCGCTCCACGGTCGGCACCGTCACCGAGATCCACGACTACCTGCGCCTGCTGTTCGCGCGCGCCGGCACGCCCTACTGCCCCGACCACAACCTGGCGCTGCAGGCGCAGAGCGTGTCGCAGATGGTGGACGCGGCGCTGGCGCTGCCGGAAGACACCAAGCTGATGATCCTCGCGCCGGTGGTGGCCAACCGCAAGGGCGAGCACTCCGACCTGTTCGACACCATGCAGGCGCAGGGTTTCGTGCGTTTCCGCATCCGCTCGGGCGGCGGCACCACGCACGAGGCGCCGGCGGTGGTCTACGAGGTGGACGCGCTGCCCAAGCTGAAGAAGACCGAGAAACATTCGATCGACGTGGTGGTCGACCGCGTCAAGGTGCGCGCCGACATCAAGCAGCGCCTGGCGGAATCGTTCGAGACCGCGCTGCGGCTGGCCGACGGCCGCGCCGTGGCGCTGGAGATCGACAGCGGCCAGGAGCACGTGTTCAGCTCCAAGTTCGCCTGCCCGATCTGCTCGTACTCGCTGCAGGAGCTCGAGCCGCGCCTGTTCTCGTTCAACAACCCGATGGGCGCCTGCCCGAGCTGCGACGGCCTGGGCCAGATCACCTTCTTCGATCCCAAGCGCGTGGTGGCCTTCCCCAACCTGTCGCTGGCCTCGGGCGCGATCAAGGGCTGGGACCGCCGCAACCAGTTCTACTTCCAGATGCTGCAAAGCCTGGCGGCCTACTACGACTTCGAACTGGAAACGGCCTTCGAGGACCTGCCGGCCGAGGTGCAGGAAGTGGTGCTGCACGGCTCGGGCGAGGTGGAGATCCCGTTCACCTACATGAACGAGCGCGGCCGCACCACGGTGCGCGAGCACGCTTTCGAGGGCATCATCCCCAACCTGGAGCGGCGCTACCGCGAGACCGACTCGGTCGCGGTGCGCGAGGAACTGGCCAAGTACCAGAACAACCAGGCCTGCCCGGCCTGCCACGGCACGCGGCTGCGCACCGAGGCGCGCCACGTCAAGCTCGGCGAGAACGACCAGGCGCGCGCGATCTTCGAGATCAACGGCTGGCCGCTGCGCGACGCGCTGACGTACTTCCTCACGCTCGACATGCACGGCGCCAAGCGCGAGATCGCCGACAAGATCGTCAAGGAAATCACCGCGCGGCTGAACTTCCTCAACAACGTCGGGCTGGACTATCTCTCGCTCGAGCGCAGCGCGGACACGCTCTCGGGCGGCGAGGCGCAGCGCATCCGCCTGGCCTCGCAGATCGGCTCGGGCCTGACCGGCGTGATGTACGTGCTCGACGAGCCGTCGATCGGCCTGCACCAGCGCGACAACGACCGCCTGATCGGCACGCTCAAGCACCTGCGCGACATCGGCAACTCGGTGCTGGTGGTGGAGCACGACGAGGACATGATCCGCGCCAGCGACTACGTGGTCGACATCGGCCCCGGCGCGGGCGTGCACGGCGGCATGATCGTGGCCGAGGGCACGCCGGCGCAGATCGAGCAGTCGCCCAACTCGCTGACCGGGCAATACATGTCCGGCGCGCGCCGCATCGAGGTGCCGCCCACGCGCACCGCGCCCGACGACGACAAGCTGCTGCGCATCGTCAACGCCACCGGCAACAACCTGCGCAACGTCAGCGCGGAAATCCCGGTGGGCCTGCTGACCTGCGTGACCGGCGTGTCCGGCTCGGGCAAGTCCACGCTGATCAACGACACGCTCTACCACGCGGTGGCGCGCCACCTGTACGGC
>NZ_AQPL01000302.1:0-915 GCF_000395345.1 Cupriavidus sp. WS
CAACGACACGCTCTACCACGCGGTGGCGCGCCACCTGTACGGCTCCACGGCCGAGCCCGCGCCGCACGACCGCATCGAGGGGCTGGAACACTTCGACAAGGTCATCAACGTCGACCAGAGCCCGATCGGCCGCACCCCGCGCTCCAACCCCGCCACCTACACCGGCCTGTTCACGCCGATCCGCGAACTGTTCGCCGGCGTGCCCGCCGCCAAGGAACGCGGCTACGACCCGGGCCGCTTCTCGTTCAACGTCAAGGGCGGGCGCTGCGAAGCCTGCCAGGGCGACGGCGTGCTCAAGGTGGAAATGCACTTCCTGCCGGACGTGTACGTGCCGTGCGACGTGTGCCACGGCAAGCGCTACAACCGCGAGACGCTGGAGGTGCTCTACAAGGGCAAGAACATCCACGAAACGCTGGACATGACCGTGGAGCAGGCGCACGAGTTCTTCAGCGCGGTGCCGGTGGTGCGGCGCAAGCTCAAGACGCTGCTCGACGTGGGCCTGGGCTATATCCGCCTGGGGCAGTCCGCCACCACGCTGTCCGGCGGCGAAGCGCAGCGCGTGAAGCTCTCGCTGGAACTGTCCAAGCGCGACACCGGCCGCACGCTCTACATCCTCGACGAACCCACCACCGGTTTGCATTTCCACGACATCGAGCTGCTGCTCAAGGTCATCCACAAGCTGCGCGACCAGGGGAATACGGTGGTCATCATCGAACACAACCTGGACGTCATCAAGACCGCCGACTGGCTGCTCGACATGGGGCCGGAGGGTGGCGCCGGCGGCGGACAGGTGATTGCCAAGGGGACGCCGGAGACGGTGGCGAAGAGTCGGGCTAGTTTTACGGGGAAGTATTTGGCGCCGTTGTTGGCGAAGGGGTGAGGGATCCTTGTCCGGGCTGTTGTGGGCCTTGAGGC
>NZ_AQPL01000303.1:0-18548 GCF_000395345.1 Cupriavidus sp. WS
TGGCCGATGAAGCCGTTGACGCCGAGGATGAGGACTCGCTTCATGTGATGATTCGGATGCTGGGCGGCGCGAGCCGCGCGGTGGGCGGGCAAAGGCGGCCAGTGTAGGGGCCGCCGCCTTAAGGAAGTCTTAAGCGGGAAGTCTCAAGCGAGCCCCGGGCCGGAACCCGGGCCGGAAGCCTGGGCCGCCGGCCCCGCGAACAGCACCGACACGGTCAGCCCGCGCCCGCCGGGGCCGTCCTCCAGCACCACCGTGGCGCCGTGGCGCACGGCGATGTTGCGCACGATGGCCAGGCCCAGCCCGCTGCCGTGCGCGTCGCCGGACTCGCCGCGGTGGAAGCGCCGGAACACGTTCTCGCGCTCGGCCGGAGGGATGCCCGGGCCGGTGTCGCTCACGCCCAGCGTGGGCACGCCGTCGCGCCGCTCGATGCGCAGGTCCACGCGCCCGCCCGGGCCGGTGTAGCGCACCGCGTTGTCGGCCAGGTTGCGCAGCAGGATGAACAGGTCGGCCGCCACCGCGCGCACGCGGCAGTCCGCCTCGCGCGCGTCCAGGCCCAGGTCCACGCCCTTGGCCTCGGCCATCGGCAGCAGCTCGCGCACCACCTGCACCGCCACCTCGCGCAGCGATACGTCGGCAAGGGCGGCGGTGGCGGCCGGGGTGCCGTCCTCGCTGCGCGCCAGCGTCAGCAACTGGGCCACCAGGTGGGTGGTGCGGTCGAGGCGCTCGCCGAGCTTGACCAGCGCCTGGCGCTGCTTGTCCTCGCTGTCGGCGCGCAGCGCCAGCTGCAGTTGCAGCTTGAGCGCGGCCAGCGGCGTGCGCAGTTCGTGGGCGGCGTCGGCGACGAAGGCGCGCTGCGTGTCCATCGCCTGGCGCAGGCGCGCCAGCAGGTCGTTGAGCGCCGCCACCACCGGCACCAGCTCGGGCGGCCAGCCGTGCGCGGGCAGCGGCACCAGGGCCTCGGCCGAGCGCTGGCTCATGGCGCGCGCGATGTCGTCGACCGGGCGCAGCGAGCGCCTGACCACCAGGTGGATCAGCAGCCCCAGCACCGGCACCAGCGCCAGCACGGGCAGCAGCGCGCCCAGCGCCAGCGAGGCCGCCAGCTTGCTGCGGAACGCCGCCGACTGCGCCGCCTGCACGTAGCGCCCGTCTTCCAGCAGCCCGTACACGCGCCATTCGTGCCCGGCCACGCGCATGTCGTGAAAGCCGGCCAGCCTGGCGCGCGGCAGCGTGAGCGGATGGGAAGCGAAGGTCAGCCGGCCGTTGTCGTCCCAGGACTGCACCACGATCTCCTCGTCGAGCTCGTGGCTGCCCAGCGGCGGCGTGGCCTGCGGCGCGATCTCGCGCGGCAGCATGCGCGCGGCCTGCTGCAGCTGGCCGTCGAAGACCTCGCTGGCTTCGTGGCGCACCTTGAAGTAGGCCGCGGCGCCGGCGACCAGCGCGCACGCCAGCATGGTGACGAGCAGGCCGGCGAGCAGCTTGGCGCGGATGGTCCTCATGCGGCGTTCCCGGCTACATTCCCGAGCTTGTAGCCGATGCCGCGCACGTTGCGGATGAACTCGGCGCCGAGCTTCTTGCGCAGCGCGTGGATGTGCACTTCCACGGTGTTGCTGCTGATTTCCTCGTTCATGTTGTAGACCGCCTCGCGCAGGCGCTCGTGCGTGACCACGTGGCCGGGCTGCTCCATGAGCGCCTGCAGCACCATGAACTCGCGCATCGACAGCGCCACGATGTCGCCGCCGCAGCGCACTTCGCGCGTGGCGGGGTCGAGCCGCACGCGGCCATGCGCCAGTTCCGTGCCGACCCGGCCTGCGCTGCGCCGGATCAGCGCGCGGATGCGGGCGAACAGCTCGTCGAGGTCGAACGGCTTGACGAGATAGTCGTCGGCGCCGGCGTCGAGGCCGCGCACGCGGTCGGCGGTGGCGTCGCGCGCGGTCAGGATCAGCACCGGCATCGCCATGCCGCGCCCGCGCAGCAGGCGCAGCACGTCCTCGCCCGAGCGGCCGGGCAGGCCCAGGTCGAGCAGCACGGCGTCATAGGTGTCGGGCACGTTGGCCGTGAGCGCGGCCGCGGCGAGGCGGCCGTCGTTGACCCAGTCGACGGCGTAGCCTTCGCCGCGCAGGCCTTCTTCCACGCTTTCCCCGATCATCGGGTCGTCTTCCACCAGCAGCAGGCGCATGGTCCGGGTTCCTCGGGTTGGGGCATCAGCGCCGCCGCAGCCGGTCCAGGCGCAGGCGGTGCCGCTCGTCGGTCAGGCGCCGCGCCGCCAGCGTGGCGGCCAGGACCGCGCCCAGCATGCTGCCGCCGGCGAGCAGGAACATCAGCAGGATCTGGTAGCGCGCGGCGGCGAGCGGGTCCATGCCGGCGAGTATCTGCCCGGTCATGATGCCGGGCATGGTGATGATGCCGGCCGCGGCCATCGTGTTCAAGGTGGGCAGCAGGCCGCTTTTCACCGCCTGGCGCACGATGGGCCCCAGCGCGGCGCGGCGGTCGTCGCCCAGCGCCAGGCGCGCGTCGATGGCGGCGCGCTGGTGCCAGGCCGCGGTGAAGGCGCCGTCGAGCGCCAGGCTGGCCGCGTTCATCGCGTTGCCGAGCACGATGCCGGCCAGCGGGATGGCGTGGCGGGCATCGTACCAGGGCGACGGGCGCAGCGCGGTGGTCAGCGCCAGCACCGTCACCGCCAGGGTGGGCACGCTCACCGCCGCGGTGCCGATCAGCGCCTGCCACGGGCCGGCCAGGCGCCGCTCCTGGCGGCTGCCGGCCTCGCGCGCGGCGGCCGCGATCATGGCGGCCACCACCAGCGCGGTGACGAGCGGCGACGACCATGCGAACACCGCGCGCAGCACCAGGCCGACCAGCAGCAACTGCACGATCATGCGCGCGGCCGTCCACAGCAGCGCGCGGTGCACGCCGAGCGAGAGCGCCAGCGAGGCGCCGGCGCCGGCCAGCACCAGCAGGCTGGCGATGGCGAGGTCGTAGAGCGACAGCGGAATCGGCGTCATGCGGGCAGCGCCTCCAGGCCGGCGGCGCCCAAGAGGTAGTGGCGGTTGCCCAGGCGCGCGGCCTGCTCCGGGTTGTGCGAGACCACCAGCAGGCCGAGCCCCAGCTGCTGGCGCGTGCGCAGCAGCGCCTCCACCGCCAGCGTGCTGTCGCGGTCCAGCGCCGAGGTCGGCTCGTCGAGCAGCAGGAAGCGCGGGCGGCGCACCAGCGCGCGCACCAGCGCCAGGCGCTGGCGCTCGCCGGTGGACAACTGACCGACCGGCGCGCGCAGGATGTCGGCCGGCAGCCGCAGCGGGGCCAGCATCGCCGTGGCGGCGGGCACGTCCTCCATGTGTTCCAGCACGTGGTCGCTCCACCAGCCGGACTCGGCCGCCACGTACATGACCTGGCGGCGCCAGGCCGGGCCGCCGAAGCGCTCGCGCGGCATGTCGCCGAGGCTCACCTGGCCCTGGCTGGGGTCGAGGTCGGCGATCATGCGCAACAACAGGCTCTTGCCCGTGCCGGAGGCGCCGGAGACGATCGCGCACGTGCCCGGCGCCACGCACAGGCTGAACGGGCCGCGGCCCGCGCCGCTCACGGCGCGCACGCGCAGGCTGGCCGGGCCGGCGAGGTCGGAGAGGCCGGCGAGCGGGGCGCGGGCGGGCATGGGCGTCAGCGTGGGAGCGGCGTCGGTGTCTGTCATCGGTAGGGCCATCCGCGCGCCGTCGGCGGATGGCCGGGATGGTGGCGGGCAACGCCGCAAGGATAGGGCATGGCGGCTTAAGGAAGAATTAAGAGGCGCCGGCGCGGCGGCGGCACTGGGTTCGGGCGTGCCGGCGGCGGTATCGGTGTTTTTAGTAGTTGACTAGATTTTTCATAGGGATAAAATTTAATTCACAAACATGAAAAACAGCATGCCGGACCCGGCCCGCCCGCCAAGCGCGCGGCAGCGGCCCGGCTGGCAAGGAGACCATCGATGGCCGCAGCACCGGCGCCCGCCTATTTCGTCCGCACCGAGGAGGTCGCGGGCTATCACCCCGCCAACCACGTCGGCACCCTGAACCGCCGCATCATCGGCCGCGAGAACGTGGGCGCCACGCAGCTGGAGGTCATCCACGGCACCATCGAGCGCGGCAAGGGCGCCTTGCCGCACGCGCACCCGGGCATCGAGCAGGTCTGCTACGTGCTGGAGGGGCGGGCGCGCGCCGAGGTCAACGGCCAGTCGCGCGAGCTGGGCCCGGGTGACTGCTGCTTCTTCCCGGCCGACGCCATGCACGTGTTCACCGTGATCAGCGACGAGCCGGTCAAGCTGCTGGTGATCTATGCCCCGCCGTACGAGGAATCGCCGCAGCGCGTGATCCGTCCGGCGTGAGCCCCGGCGCGCCCTCGCGGCCTTGATGGCCGCAAGGGTGCACCTAGGCCGGCTTGGTCGAGGACACCAACGACAAGGACAAGACCGCGCCGTGAGCGCGGCGGCCCATCATCAACAGCCGGCGCGACCAGGACAGCCGGCGGCAACAGGAGACAAGACACATGGCAATGCTTACCACGCTGCGGCGCGCGGCGCTTTCCTTCCCATCGCTGGTGCTGGCGTCGCTGGCGTTGGCCGCGCCGCTCGCCACCGCCGCGGATGCCTATCCCAGCAAGCCGATCCGGATGGTGGTGCCGTTCGCGGCCGGCAGCGGCACCGACGCGGTGGCGCGCATCACCGCCAAGGAGCTCGGCGACGCGCTCCGGCAGAACGTGGTGGTGGACAACCGCCCGGGCGCCAACGGCGCGATCGCCGCCGAGATCGTGGCGCAGGCGGCGCCGGACGGCTACACGCTGTTCATGACCACCAACACCACGCATTCGGCCAATCCGTCGCTGATGAAGAAGCTGCCGTACGACCCGATCCGCGACTTCACGCCGGTGGCGCGCATGGGCAACCTGCCGTTCATGCTGGTCATCAACCCGAAGCTGCCGGTGAAGACGGTGCCGGAGCTGATCGCCTATGCGCGCACGCACCCGGGCATGTCCTACGCCAGCGGCAACAGCACCGGCATCGTCTCGGGCGCCACCTTCGCGCGGCTGACCGGGCTGGACCTGCTGCACGTGCCGTACAAGAGCACGCCGCCGGCCATGACCGACGTGATCGCCGGGCAGGTGCCGATGATGTTCGTCGACGTGGCCGCCGGCATCGCCAACGTCAAGGCCGGCAAGCTGCGCGCGCTGGCGGTGACCACCGCGCAGCGCAGCCGCCTGCTGCCGGACCTGCCGCCGCTGGCGGACGCGCCGGAGCTCAAGGGATTCGACATCACCTCGTGGAACGGCGTGTTCGCGCCCGCGCACGCGCCGGCCGAGGTGGTGGACAAGCTCAACCAGGCGCTGTCGCGCATCGCCGCGAGCAAGGAGGTGGCGCCGCGCTTCGAGGCGCTGGGCTTCGAGGCATTCGGGCAGTCGCCCAGGCAGTTCTCCGGCTTCGTCGCGGGAGAGCTGGTCAAGTGGACCAAGCTGGTCAAGGACGCCGGCATCCAGCCGGAATGAGGCAGGCATGAACTTTGAAAGAACCCCGGAGCAGCGTGCCATCGTCGAGGCGGTGACGCAATTGTGCGGCGACTTCGGCGCCGACTACTGGTCGGCGCTGGACGAGCAGGGCCGGTTTCCCGAGGCCTTCCACCAGGCGATGGCCAGGGCCGGCTGGCTCGGCATCGCCATGCCGGAGGCCTATGGCGGCGCCGGACTCGGCATCACCGAGGCGGCGCTGATCATGCAGGCGGTGTCGCGGTCGGGCGCCGGTTTCTCGGGCGCCTCGGCCATCCACATGAACGTGTTCGGGCTCAACCCGGTGGTGGTGTTCGGCAGCGCGCGCCAGCAGCAGGCCGCCTTGCCGCCGCTGATCGCCGGCGCCGAGAAGGCGTGCTTCGCCGTGACCGAGCCGGACGCCGGGCTCGACACCACGCACCTCAAGACCCAGGCCGTGCTGTCGGCCGACGGCACGCACTACCGCGTCGACGGCCGCAAGATCTGGATCTCCACCGCGCAGGTGGCCGACCGCATGCTGCTGCTGGCGCGCACCACGCCGCTGGACCAGGTGGCCAAGCCCACGCAGGGCCTGAGCCTGTTCTACACGGCGCTGGACCGCCAGCACGTCGAAGTGCGCGAGATCCACAAGATGGGCCGCGCCGCGGTGGACTCCAACATGCTGTTCATCGACGGGCTGCGGGTGCCGGTCGAAGACCGCATCGGCGAGGAAGGGCGCGGCTTCGAGTACATCCTGCACGGCCTCAACCCCGAGCGCATCCTGATCGCGGCCGAGGCCGTCGGGCTGGGCCGCGCGGCGCTGGAGGCGGCCACGCGCTACGCGAAGGAGCGCACCGTGTTCGGCCGCCCGATCGGGCAGAACCAGGGCATCCAGCATCCGCTCGCGCAGGCGTGGATGGCGCTGGAAGCGGCGGACATGATGGTGTGGAAGGCCGCGTGGCTATACGACCAGGGCAAGCCGTGCGGCGCCGAGGCCAATACCGCCAAGTACCTCGCCGCCGAAGCCGCGCACCAGGCCTGCCAGACCGCGGTGCTCACGCTGGGCGGCATGGGCTACGCGCGCGAGTACCAGGTGGAGCGCTACCTGCGCGAGTCGTATATCCCGCGTATCGCGCCGGTCAGCGCCCAACTCATCATGTGCCATATCGCCGAGCGCGTGCTGGGGCTGCCCAAGTCGTACTGACCGCGCCGGGCAGGGCGACTCTTTAGCGGTTGCCCCGCAATCCCGTCTCCGGGGCCGCCATTCTTTCAGCGATGAAAATAATGAAAAACGCGCCGCCGTCGCCGGCGGCGCGTTGCGTGTCGTGCCCTGCGTCGGGTTCCAGGCTCCACAAGCTACAGGCGGCCCATCAGCACGAGGATCACCACGATCAGCACGACCAGGCCGAGACCGCCGCTGGGGTAATAGCCCCAGCCGGTGCTGTACGGCCACGCCGGCAGCGCGCCGATCAGCAGCAGGATGAGAATGATGAGCAGGATCGTGCCGATGGCCATGATGGGCTCCTTTCCGGTTGGAGGTCTGCGCCGGGCGGGCTTACTTGCCCAGCTCGTGGCCGATGACGGCGCCGCCCACGGCACCGCCGATGGTGGCCGCCGTATTGCCGTGGGAGAGTTCATGCCCCGCCACGCCGCCGGCCACCGCGCCCGTGGCGGTGCAGCCGTTCAGGCCGATCAGCAGGGCCGCGCCCGCGGCGAGCGCGCTTGCGAGTCTCAACATGGTGGTCTCCTACATGCCTGGTTGGTGCCTTCCTGGTGATGGGCGTGGCGCGCAGGACGCGCCTGCCATGCTTCGAGGATAGCCGGGCAGGGCGCCGCGCCCTGCGGGGCGGGCGCTGATATGGCTGTAGGAATCGGACGACGCCGCGGGTGCGGTGCCGCCGGCGCGGGAGGCGCGCGAAGGAGGGAGGGGACTGAGGGGGCTTAGCGCAGCCGCTTGATCAGCGACGAGGTGTCGGCGCGGCCGCAGCCGTCCTGCTGCAGGTCGGCGTAGAACTGGTCGATCACGGCCGTGACCGGCAGGCTGGCGCCGTTGCGGCGCGCTTCGTCCAGGCACAGGCCGAGGTCCTTGCGCATCCAGTCCACCGCGAAGCCGAAATCGAACTTGTTCTCGATCATGGTCGGGCCGCGGTTTTCCAGTTGCCACGAGCCGGCGGCGCCCTTGCTGATGACGTCCAGCACCACCTTCATGTCCAGCCCGGCGCGCTCGCCGAAGGCGATGGCTTCGGACAGCCCCTGCAGCAGGCCGGCAATGCAGATCTGGTTGACCATCTTGGCCAACTGGCCGGCGCCGCTGTCGCCGATGCGGGTGACGGCGCGCGCGTAGGCGCCCAGCACGGGTTCGACGCGCTCGTACACGGCCGGGTCGGCGCCGCACATGATGGTGAGGATGCCCTTCTGCGCGCCCACTTCGCCGCCGGAGACCGGCGCGTCGACGAAATGCAGGCCGCGCTGCGCGGCGGCGGCGGCGAGTTCGCGCGCCACGTTGGCGCTGGCGGTGGTGTGGTCGACGAACACGCAGCCGGCCGGCGCTTCGGTGAAGGCGCCGTCGGCGCCGGTCATCACCGCGCGCAGGTCGTCATCGTTGCCCACGCAGGCGCAGACCACTTCGGCATCGCGCGCGGCCAGCGCCGGGGTCGCGGCCGACTTTCCGCCGAACTCGGCGACCCAGCGCTCGGCCTTGCTGGCCGTGCGGTTGTAGACCGTGACCTGATGGCCCTTGGCGGCGAGATGGCCCGCCATGTGATAGCCCATGACGCCGAGGCCGATAAATGCAACACGCATGACTGGAAAACTCCGAGACCGGCAGGCCGACGTTGCGCGCCTGCGCGTGGTGCGGTGCGGCCGTGGCGGCCCGCACGCGCATGAAGAACCGGGCGGCAAGCCCGCCGAAGCAGCGAATGCTGCCATTCTTGCACTGCAACGTCAACCGCGCCGGCGCAGGCGTGCCGCTGACGGTCCGCCCGGCTTCGCGGGGCGCCGCGCCGGCCTCGATGAACGTGCGCGCGCGCATGCCGCCGCGGCGCCGATGCCGATGGTGGGACGGCGCTCACAAGCCCGCGCGGCGAGGTTCCCCGCGCGCGGCGCCGGTGCCTATGCTTAAGGCGTAGTAAGGCAAGCCGCGCCCGCACCGACGCGGCGGCGGCATGCCGATGCCTGGCGCGGGCATTGCGCGCTGGCGGTTGTGCAGGAGGGTGTATGAGAACGCTGGGCTTGCTGTTGGCCACCTCGGTGGCGATGGCGTTGCCGCTGCGCGCGGGCGCGGCGGGTTGTCAATATGACATGCAGTGCAAGGGCGAGCGGATCTGTCAGCAGGGACAGTGCGTCGCGCCCGACGACGATACGGACGGGGACCAGGCCCGCCCGCCAGCGTCCCGATCTGCCCAGGTGCCACCCGCCACCGCGACCCCCGCCTCGGCCCGCGCTAGCCGGAGCGCGCCGCCGGCCGCCGACGATCCGCTGTTCTGCTGCACCGTGGCCGGCAAGCTCCGCCCATACGGCAGCCTGCCCGCCGACACCGCTGTGGGTGGCGCCTGCCAGGGCGCGACCAACTCGGGCAAGCCGGTGCCGGGGACCGCCTGCCATTGAGCGCCATCGGGAAGGAAGCATGCTTCGCGCGGCCGCCGGCGGTGCAAGTCAGGCGGCATCTGCCGCGCAGCGACACCGGCATCGTCCTCTCGGCAGCGCCGCTCAGGCCGGCGCCGCGCCGTCGCCGGCAGGGGCCGGCAGCAGCGGCGCGGCGCCGGGCAGGCAGGCGGTGACCCATTGCGTCATCGCCTCGCCCACGGCCGGCAGCGAGGTGCCTTCGGGCAGGAAGTCGCGGCCCATCACGCAGAACTGGAAGGGGTCGCCGCCGGTCATGAAGGCGAACTGCTGCTGCACGCCTTGCGCCCATTGCTGGTGGGCCGCATGGAGGATCTCGTTGAGGCTGGTGACATAGGCGGCAATGCGCTGCCCGATCACGTCGGTCATCTCCGGCCGGAACATGCCGAACGAGAATGGCCGCGCCGCGGTTTCGGCCGCGTACTCCGCGCCTTCGGCGAACAGCGCCGCCGCCGTCTGCGCGTTCAGCGCGCCGATCTTCTCCGCCGCCTGCGCCCACATGTCCGAGAGGCCCAGCAGCGGGCCGCGGTACGACAGTTCCGCCTCGACGGCAGCGGAGCGAGAGGGTTGCGCCATGAATGTCTCCGGGAATGCGACAAGCGGCGCCCGGAAGGATTCCCGGGGCGGCATGGTGGCCTGCTGCGCCGCAGCATCGCTGCTAGTCAGCATAGGCGGATTCGACCCGGAGTCAAGACGTGAAACACGCCGGCGCGCACGCAGCGGCCGTCACACGGGGTGGCGCCGTCGGGCCGGCTGGCGGTGCCGCGGAGGTTGCCGGCGCCAGCGCTAGTAAGGCTCGCGCGTTTCCGGCACGGGCTGCGGCTGGGGCCGCGGCGACGGCGCCTGCGGCGCGCTGGTGCCCGCCGGCGCCGCCGCGGGCGCGGCGTCCCACGCGCTGCGCAGCGGCGGGCGCGCCAGGTTGGCCTGCCAGGCGCGCCGGATGACCTGCGCGATCTGGTTGTAGGCCTCCTTGGAAATCACGTTTTCCTCGCGCATGGCTTCCAGCGAGCGCTCGCCCTTGCGCAGCGCGAACAGCATCAGCAGGCGTTTTTCCAGCGCCAGCGTGTAGCCGCCGAACTGCGTGCGCATCTCGTCCAGGCCGGCCAGCACCGCCTTGTTCCGTTCGGCCAGCACGCCGTCCAGCACCGTCGCCAGGCGCACGCCGAACACCGGCGTGAGCAGCGAGCGGTTGTACTGGCGCAGGCGCTCAAGCACGGTCTGGCGGCACACCAGCAGCTCGAAGCGGTCGGCCAGCGCGCGCGCCAGCGGGCGGTCGACCGACAGGCGGCGGTGCAGGAACAGCGCGATGCGGTAGCCCAGCTGGTAATCGAGGATATGGCGGGCGGCGCGGTTGTAGCCGAGGCGGCCCTGCTCGCGCGCGGCGTCGATCATGCGCGTGGTGTTGCGCACCATCGCGTCGAGGTTGGCGACCGAGATCACGCCGTCGCCGTATTCGGGGATCAGCTCGCGCTCGCGCGTGGCCAGCGTGACCAGGCCGATGCTGAGGCGGTCGCGCTCGGACAGCGCGGTGTCGAAGTCGAACTCCACCGAGCCGAGCTCGATCTCGCGCCGGTAGTGCAGCGCCACCTCGCGCGCCGCCGCGGGCGGCAGCACGAAGGTCTCGGCGATGTGGTTGAGCGTGGTCTCCACCTCCTCGGTGGAGAGCTGGATGGCCTGGCGCTGCAGCGCTAGGTCCTGCGGCGAGAGCCGGTCGAGGCCGAGTTGGTGGATCAGCCAGCGCAGCGTGGTGCCGTTGAGCAGCAGGCTGACCAGCACGAAGCCGGTGGCCAGGATGGCGATGAAATGGCGCGATGCGTAGGGCAGCGACGCGTTCTCGGCGATGTCCAGCGCCAGCACCAGCGTGACGGCGCCGCGCAGCCCGCCCCAGGCGATGGCCAGCTTGTAGGCGCCGTTGATGGGCGTGCTGAGATTGAGCCAGGACAGCAGCGGCAGCAGGCCGAACAGCGTCAGCAGGCGCGCGGCCAGCGCCGCCAGCACCAACACGGCCAGCATCAGGCCGTGGTGCGGCGTCACGCCGGCCAGCAGCGACGGCACCCGCACCGCCGCCAGCAGGAAGACGATGGCCCCGGCGATGCCGGCGAACTGCTCCCAGATCATGCGCAGGTGGCCCCAGTTGCGCGGGCTCAGGCGGGTCGGCCCGAGCGCGCTGACCATCAGGCCGGCGCACACCACCGCCACCACGCCGGACACGCCCAGCATCTGCTCGGCCAGCAGGTAGAGCGGGTAGGGCAGCGCCAGCGTGAGCGCGCCCTCGGCCATCGCCAGCCCGGCCAGGCGCGGCAGCAGGTCGGCCACCAGCCGCCCGGCCACGGCGCCGCACAGTACGCCGCCGGCGAAGGACCAGCCGAGCTGGCGCAGGCCGGCGGCGAGCGTGGCCTCGGTGCCGTGGCCGGTCAGCATGGCCACCAGCACGCCGGCGATGGCGATGGCGGCCGCGTCGTTGAGCAGGCTCTCGCCCTCGACCAGCCGGATCAGCCGGGCCGGCGCGCCCACGTCGCGGAAGATGGCGATCACCGCGGCCGGGTCGGTGGTGGCGACCACCGCGCCGAGCAGCAGGCACACCACCAGGCTGGTGCCGCTGGCCAGCGAAGTGACCAGCCCGATCACGCCGGTGGCCACGATCACCGCGACGATGGCCAGCAACAGCACGGGCGCGGCGTCCGGCAGCATGTTGCGCACGTCGGCCGTCAGCGCGGCGTGGAACAGCAGCGGCGGCAGGAAGATCCACAGGTAGGCCTCGGGCGGCAGCGCCGGGTCGATCAGCGGATGGAGGAAATGCTGGGCGAACTGCGGCGCGGCGGCGTCGATGGCCACGTAGCCCGCGCCGATGGCGATGCCGATGGCCGAGAGCAGCGTGGACTCCGGCAGCGTCAGCCTGGCCGCGGCGACCTGCACCACGGCCACGATGGCCAGCAGCGCGCCGGCCAGGATCAGCACGTCGACGACGATGTTCAAGCGCGCCTCCGTGCCGCGGCGGGAAGGGCGGCGAGAATGGCGGTGGAGATGGCGGCGGCAATGGAGGCAGGCATGGCGACGGACATGGCCGCGCCGGCGGCACGGGCAAGGGGTACGGCGGGGATTGTGGCTGGAGATGTCACTGTGGGTTCCTCGTGCGGCTGCCGGTTCAGACCATACCGCGAATTGCCGCGCACATTCAAGCGCCGCGCGGCCCCGGCGCGCGTCAGTTCGCCTCGCGCACGCCGCCGCCGGCCTGCGCCAGGTGCTCGCGCAGCACGGCCACCAGCGCGGCCGCGGCCGGCGACAGGCTGCGGTTGCGCGGCGTCACCAGGCCGATCGAGCGCTCGGTGACGGGCTCGGTCAGCAGCCGCTCGACGATGCCGGGCTGGCGCACCGTGCCCGCGGCGATCTCCGGCAGCGCGGCCACGCCGAAGCCGCACTCGACCATCGCCGCGATGGTGGCCAGGTGCTCGGCCTCGAAGCCGGGCTGGAAGCGGATGCGGTTCTGCAGGAAGGCCCACTCGGCGTACTGGCGCACGCTGCTGGGATGGGTCATCGAGACATGCTCGGCGTCGAGCGTGTCGGCCCAGCGCAGCGGCCCGGCGCCTTGCGCCAGCGCGTGGCCGGCCGGGATCAGCAGCACGAAGCGGTCCGACATCATCGGCTCGTAGTGCAGGTCGGCCTGCTGCGGGTCGGCGGCGGTCAGCGCGAAGTCCACCTCGCCCGCGCGCACCAGGTCGAAGGCGGGGCCGGACAGCGTGTCGCAGACCTTGAGCGCCACCGCCGGGTGGCCGCGCCGGAAGGCCATCAGCACGCGCGGCAGCAGGCGCGCCGCGAGCGAGGGCAGGGCCGCCACGGCAACCTGGCCGCGCTCGGCGCTGGCGATGCCGCCGACCGCGTCGATGGCATCGCGGAAAGCCGCCTGCAGCACGGCGGCCTGCTGCTGGAAGACCTCGCCCGCGGCGGTGAGCCGCACCGTGCGGGTGGTGCGGTCGAACAGGCGCACGCCGAGCGCTTCCTCGATGCGCAGGATCTGCGTGGACAGCGCCGACTGCGACAGGTACAACTGGGCCGCGGCCTGGCGGAAGTTGAGGGTGCGGCCGAGCACCAGCGTGGTCTCGATGTCGCGCATCGACAGGTTGATTTTCATGCGATTGATCTCGTTTGTAGATCAGTTTATCCGTAAATACTGATTCATCAATCAAAGCGCCTTGTCTACACTGGCGGTCCGATTCGGAACGCCGGCGGACAACCCCGGCGGATACCGCCAGCCACAAAACGCCAGCCACGACAGACAAGGATTCCCTCCCATGCCGGACACCCCCGCAACTTCCCCGCTCGCCGCGCCCGGCAAGGCCCACGCCGTGGTGGCCGGCGGCGGCACGATGGGTGCCGACGTGGCCGTGGTGCTGGCGCGCGCGCATTGCCGCGTCACCGTGGTGGAGCCCGACGCCGGGCGTGCCGCGGCGGTGTCGGCCCGGGTCGGCGCCAACCTGGCCGCGATCGGGCCGCATGCCGAGGCCGGCATGGCCGGGCTGGCCGTGGCGGCGTCGCCCGAGGCCATCGACTGGCGCGCGGTGGACCTGGTGATCGAGTGCATTCCCGAGCGCCTCGACCTCAAGCGCGCGCTGTTCGCCGACCTCGTGCGGCGGGCGCGCCCGGATGCCGTGCTGGCCAGCAACAGCTCCAGCTTTCCGATCAGCGCCATCGGCGCGGGACTGGCCACGCGCGAGCGCATGTTCGGCCTGCATTTCTTCATGCCGGCGCACCTGGTGCCGCTGGTGGAAGTGGTGATGGGCGACGACAGCGACGAAGCCGGCGCCGACGCGCTGATCGCCTTCATGCGCCGCTGCGGCATGGTGCCGGTCAAGGTCAGGAAGGACCTGCCCGGCTTCCTGGCCAACCGGCTCCAGCACGCGCTGTCGCGCGAGGCCTTCGACCTGATCGACCGCGGCATCGCCTCGCCCGAGGACGTGGACGCGGCGGTGCGCTTCGGTTTCGGCTTCCGCTTCCTGGCCGCGGGCCCGGTCCTGCAGCGCGACCATGCCGGCATCGACGTGCACGCCGCCGCGGGCGCCACCATGTACCCCACGTTCTGCAACGCCGCCGAGCCGGCGCGCTGCCTGAGCGAGCGCGCCGCGGACGGTCGCCACGGCATGAAGGCCGGCGAAGGTTTCTACCCGTGGACGCCGCAGTCGATCGCGGCCGAGCGGCAGCGCTATGACCGGCTGCTGCGCGCGGGGCTGGACCTGATCGCGCCCGAACTGCCGAAGATCGAACCCTGAGCCGCAGCCACGTTCCCCACGCTCCCCACACCATCCCTACCGAAGCCACATGACCGGACAAGCCCTGCTGGCGGATTCGCCGCTGATCATCACCGTCGCGCCCAACGGCGCCTACAAGACCGCCGCCGACCACCCGGCCGTGCCGCTGACCGCCGCGGCCCTGGCGGCCGAGGCGCGCGCCTGCCTGGATGCGGGCGCCGCCATGATGCACATGCACGTGCGCCAGCCCGATGGCCGCCACTCGCTCGACGCGCAGCTTTACCGCGAGGCGCTCGCCGCGGTGAAGCAGGCGGTGGGAGACCGGTTGCTGGTGCAGGTGACGAGCGAGGCCGCCGGCATCTACCGCGCCGCCGAGCAGATCGCGATGGTGCGCGAACTGCGGCCCGAGGCGGTGTCCATCGGCCTGCGCGAGATCGCCGTGCCGGACATCCCCGAGGCCGAGCTGGCCGCCTTCCTGGCGTGGCTCGCGCGCGAGCGCGTGATGACGCAGATCATCCTGTACGACGCCGCCGACGTGGCGCGCTGGCAAGCGCTGCGCGCCCGGGGGCTGGTGCCGCCGGGCGCGTGGTCGGTGCTGTTCGTGCTGGGCCGGTACGCGGCCGGGCAGGTCTCGTCGCCGCGCGACCTGCTGCCGTTCCTGCAGGTGTTCGATGGCTCGCTGCCGTGGGCGATCTGCGCCTTCGGGCAGGAGGAGCATGCCTGCGTGACTACCGCGGCGGCGTTCGGCGGGCATGTGCGCGTGGGTTTCGAGAACAACCTGAAATTGCGCGACGGCAGCATCGCGTCGGGCAACGCGGCGCTGGTCCGGCAGGCCGGGGAAGGGGCGCGGGCGCTGGGCCGCCCGCTGGCCTCGGCCGCCGAGGCGCGCGGCCTCTACGGCGCGATCCGCTGAGCCGGGCCGCACGCCCCGCGTGGGCGCCGGCTTCAGGCGCCGTCGGTGAACGGATCGCGCGGGCCGTTGCGGGAAGCGTCGACGTAGACGTCGCGAGGGCTGATGTTGCCGCCGCCGTCGGTGTACGGGTCGCGCGGGCCGTGCCGGTTGGCGCCCTGCGAGAAAACGTCGATGCCCTGCGCGGTGGCGGCGCCGTCGAGGTAAGGGTCCGCGCTGCGCGGCGCGGCGCTGGCGAGGCCGGCGGCGCCGGCCAGCGTGGCGGCAGTGGCGGTGAGCAGAAGGGCTTGCCTGAGCTTGAGAGTACGCATCGTTGTTCTCCTTGGGATTTGCCGATCGCCATCGATCGACCACGGAAGCGAGTCTAGGAACGGCGCGCCCACGACAACATGACTCCGGCATGACAATGCTGTCATGCATCAATGGCCGCCCGCGATACGCATCGCGTTTCTCCCGCAGCTTCGCGCAACACCCGTCTTCCGGCATTCCGGATTCGCGTACTGGCCGGCATCTTCGCTCAAGGGGGCGGCAAGGCGGCCGGGCCTCCGCGCAACTGTGTCGAAAATGTGCCAAAAATCTCGTAAGTTCTTAATGATTGGCGGAAACGCACAATCCGGCTATGCTTGGCCGATTGTCGGGCTTTGCGCACCCCCGCAAGGCGCCCCGGGAGGCAGGGCGCTGGCATGGCGATAGCCAAACCATGCTGGTGATCGTGACGGACAGACCAAGAACCATAAGGCCCCGGCGGACGCCGGAAAGGCCCCGAACATGACGCTTTATCAGATCAAACCTAAATTCCAGGCGCTGCTGCGGCCGCTGGTGAAGCGCCTTGCCGCGCGCGGCGTGACCGCCAACCAGGTCACGCTCGCGGCCGCCGGCGGCTCGCTGGTGGCGGGCGCGCTGACGGCGGCGCTGGCGTGGCTGCCGGCGGTGTTCCTGCTGATGCCGCTGTGGTTGTTCCTGCGCATGGGCCTCAATGCCATCGACGGCATGCTGGCGCGCGAGCATGGCCAGCAAAGCGTGCTCGGCGCCTATCTCAACGAACTCGGCGACATCGTTTCCGATCTGGCGCTGATCCTGCCGTTCGCTGCCGTGGCGCCCTTCGGCGCCGGCGAGGTGGTCGGCTTCGCGCTGCTGGCGGTGGTGGTCGAATGCGCGGGGCTGATCGGGCCGCTGGCCGGCGCCAGCCGCCGCTACGACGGCCCGCTCGGCAAGAGCGACCGCGCGCTGGTGCTCGGCGCGCTCGGCCTGTGGATCGGGCTGGGCCTGGGCGTGGCGCCGGCGGCCCACTGGCTGTGGGGGCTGCTTTCGCTGCTGTCCGTCGCGACCATCGTCAACCGGGTGCGCCACGGCGTGGAGGAGGCCGGGCAGGCCCGCCGCGCCGCCACGCCGCCGCCCGCGGAACCGTCTTCGCAACCCGTGGAGTAAAGCTACGTGGACAGTCTGGATAGTCAAACCGGGCGCACCGCCGTCGAGGCGCAGTTCGAGACGCATGATGGCCAGTCGCTGTTCTACCGCCACTGGCCGGCCAGCGGCGGCGCGGCGCAGGGCGCCGTGGTGCTGTTCCACCGCGGGCACGAGCATTCGGGCCGCATCGCCCATCTGGTCGACGAGCTCGACCTGCCCGGCCACGCCTTCTTCGCGTGGGACGCGCGCGGCCACGGCCGCTCGCCCGGCGAGCGCGGCTACAGCCCGGGACTGGCCACCTCGGTGCGCGACATCCAGACCTTCGTCGACCACATCGCCGCCGCGCACGGCATCCCGGCCAGCCGCATCGCGGTGGTGGCGCAGAGCGTGGGCGCGGTGCTCGCGGCCACCTGGGTGCATGACTACGCGCCGCCGATCCGCGCGCTGGTGCTGGCCTCGCCGGCGTTCAAGGTCAAGCTCTACGTGCCGCTGGCGCGCCCGGGTTTGAAGCTGCTGCACAAGCTGCGCGGCAAGTTCTTCGTCAACAGCTACGTCAAGGCGAAATTCCTCACGCACGATCCCGCGCGCATCGCCAGCTTCGAGCAGGACCCGCTGATCACGCGCCCGATCGCCGTCAACGTGCTGCTGGACCTGTACGAGACCGCCGAGCGCATCGTGGCCGATGCCGCCGCCATCACGGTGCCCACGCAGCTGCTGATCTCGGGCGCCGACTGGGTGGTGCACCGCGCGCCGCAGGACGCCTTCTTCGAGCGGCTCGGCTCGGCCGTGAAGGAACGCATCGTGCTGGACGGCTTCTACCACGACACCCTCGGCGAGCGCGACCGCGCGCAGGCAGTGGCGGCGGCGCGGCGCTTCATCGCGCGCGAGTTCGCCTCGCCGACGGCGCCGGTCTCGCTGCTCGACGCGGACCGCCGCGGCGCGTTCAAGGAGGAGTCCGAGCGCCTGGCCCGGCCGCTGGCGGCGGCCAGCCCCGCCGGTCTGTACTGGGCGCTGACGCGGGCCGGCCTGAAGTTCGGCGGCCTGCTGTCCGAGGGCGTGCGGCTCGGCCACCAGACCGGCTTCGATTCCGGCTCCACGCTGGACTATGTGTACTGCAACCAGGCGCGGGGCCGCTTCGGCATCGGCGCGCTGGTCGACCGCGGCTACCTGGACGCCATCGGCTGGCGCGGCATCCGCCAGCGCAAGGTGCATGTCGAGGAACTGCTCGGCCAGGCCATCGGCGCGCTGCATGGCGCGGGC
Source organism: Cupriavidus sp. WS (assembly GCF_000395345.1). Classification (NCBI taxonomy): domain Bacteria; kingdom Pseudomonadati; phylum Pseudomonadota; class Betaproteobacteria; order Burkholderiales; family Burkholderiaceae; genus Cupriavidus; species Cupriavidus sp. WS. The sequence goes on from NZ_AQPL01000303.1 coordinate 17,920, forward strand.
GTGCCGGTGCGCATCGTCGACATCGCCGCGGGCCACGGCCGCTACGTGCTGGAGGCGCTCGCCGCCCGGACGTTCAACGGCTCGGCCGCGCAGCACGTGCAGAGCATCCTGCTGCGCGACTACAGCGACATCAACGTCGCGCAGGGCCGCGCGCTGATCCGCGCCAAGGGGCTGGCGGACATCGCCCGCTTCGAGAAGGGCGACGCCTTCGACGGCGACGGCCTCGCCGCGCTGGACCCCGCGCCCACGCTGGCCATCGTCTCCGGCCTGTACGAGCTGTTCGGCGACAACGCGCTGGTGGCGCGCTCGCTGGGCGGGCTGGCGCGCGCGGTGGCGCCGGGCGGCTACCTGGTCTATACCGGGCAGCCCTGGCATCCGCAACTGGAGTTCATCGCGCGCGCGCTGACCAGCCACCGCGCGGGCTCGGCCTGGGTCATGCGGCGGCGCCCGCAGGCGGAGATGGACGAGCTGGTGCGCCAGGCCGGTTTCGAGAAGATCGCGCAGCGCATCGATCCGTGGGGCATCTTCACGGTCAGCCTGGCGCGCCGGGTCGCGTGATGCGGCAGGCAGCCGAAGGCGGCCGCGCGCGCGGAGCGAGTGCGGCATCGGCCGGCGCCGTCGCTCCGGCC
>NZ_AQPL01000304.1:0-7288 GCF_000395345.1 Cupriavidus sp. WS
CCGGCGCCGTCGCTCCGGCCGATGCCGCCGAGGGCCGTCCCTGGGCGCTGGCGCTGGTACTGCTCGCCGGCATGGGCGCGCTGTTCTTCTCGTCCTACGGGCTGGCCAACTGGCTGGCGAGCCAGCGCGCGGCGGTGCCGTACTTCCATTTCGCGTGGGAGCGCCATATTCCGTTCGTGCCGTGGAGCATCGTGCCGTACTGGTCCATCGACCTGCTCTACGGGCTGTCCTTCTTCCTGTGGCGCACGCGCGCGGCGCTCCTCACGCACGCGAAGCGGCTGCTGGCGGCGCAGTTGATCTCGGTGGCGTGCTTCATCGCGTTCCCGCTGCGCTTCGCCTTCGAGCGCCCGGCCGCCGACGGCCTGCCGGGGCAGCTGTTCACGCTGCTGGGCGGCTTCGACAAGCCGTTCAACCAGGCGCCGTCGCTGCACATCAGCCTGCTGGTGATCCTGTGGGTGGCCTATGCCATGCACGCGCGCGGCGCCTGGCGCTGGCTGCTGCATGGCTGGTTCGCGCTGATCGGCGTCTCGGTGCTGACCACCTACCAGCATCACGCCATCGACGTGCCGACCGGCTGGCTGGTGGGCTGGCTGTGCGTCTTCCTGTTTCCATTCGGCGCGCGCCACGCCGCGGCCGAACCGGCGGCGCGCACGCGCCGGCTTGCGCTGCGCTACGCCGCCGGCGCGCTGGCGGCCGCCGCGCTGGCCTGGCTGGCGCTGCCGGGCTCGGTGCCGGCGGCGCTGCTGCTGGGCTGGCTGGCGCTGGCGCTCGGCTGCGTCGCGGCGATCTACCGGCAGGGGCTGCCGGCGCTGTTCCAGAAGCAGGCGGACGGCAGCATGCCGATGGCCGCGCGCTGGGTGCTGGCGCCGTACCAGCTCGGCGCCTTCGCCAATTCGCGCTGGTGGACGCGCCGCCGGCCGCAGGCCAGCGAGATCGCGCCGGGCGTGTGGGTGGGCCGTTTTCCGGGCGCGGCGGAACTGCGCCGGCTCGGCGCCGACGCCGTGCTCGACCTGACCGCGGAGCTGCCGCGGCTGGCGCCCGCCGCCGTGGCCTACCGCTGCGTGCCGGTGCTGGACCTGACCGTGCCGCCGCCCGCGCAACTGGACGAAGCGGTGGCCATACTGGAGGCATGGCACGGCCAGGGCCGCAAGGTGCTGGTCTGCTGCGCGCTCGGTTATTCGCGCAGCGCGCTGGTGGCCGCCGCGTGGCTGGCCGCGCGCGCCACGGGCGAGCCGCTGGCGCTGCTGCGCGAGCGCCGCCCGCAGGTGGTGCTGGGAGCGGACAGCGTGGCGGCGCTGGCGGCATTCATCGGCCGCAGGCAGGCCGCGCAGTTTTCGGGAGAGGCAAGCGATGCCGGACGCATTGGATGACGAGGACGACGACAGCCGGCGCGACGCCGAGGCCGCGCGCTGGGTCGCGCTGGCCGCGGTGGGCGGCCTCGACGCCGCGGCCCGGCTGACCTGGGCCGGGCTGGTGCTGGCGCTGATCAACGTGCTGCTGGCCGGCACGCTGTCGCCGGCGGGCACGGTCTACCTGGCGCTGGGCATCGTCGCCGCGCTGGCCGGCGCGCTGCAACTGTGGCTGCTGGTGCGCGTCACCATCGACCGGCCCTTGTTCGCGGCGCTGGCGGCGGACCCCGCGCCCGGCGCGCCGCTGGCGGCGCTGGACCATGCGCTGCGGCAGCTGGGCTGGCTGCGGCGCGCCGCGCCGGGCGAGCCCGGCCGCAGTCTCGCGCAGCGCGCCCGCGGCGCGCTGCGCTTCCTTCCGTGGGCCGCGGCGCTGGCCGCGCTGCAATTGCTGGCGGCCCTGCTGTTGCTTCTGCTGAGATAACGAGCCATGTGGTTTTCCAAGCTGGTGGCGCGCGCCATCATCCTGTTCGCGCGCCTGCTCACGGGCATGCAGGCCCGCTGGAACGGCTGCCTGCCGGCGGCCGTGCAGCGCGTCTATTTTGCCAACCACAGCAGCCACGGCGACTTCGTGCTGATCTGGGGCTGCCTGCCGCCGGACCTGCGCCGGCTGACGCGGCCGGTGGCTGGCGCGGACTACTGGAACCGGTCGGCCGTGCGCCGCTTCATCGGGCGGGATGTGTTCAACGCCCTGCTGATCGACCGCAGCGGCGGCGGCCACGAGGGCGGCGCCACCGACCCGGTGGCGCTGATGAAGGCGGCGGTGCTACGGGGCGATTCGCTGATCCTGTTTCCCGAGGGCACGCGCAACACCACCGACGCGCGGCTGCTGCCGTTCAAGAGCGGCATCTATCACCTGGCGCGCGTGTGCGGCAACGTGGAGTTCGTGCCGGTGTGGATCGACAACCTCAACCGCGTGATGCCCAAGGGCGAGGTGGTGCCGGTGCCGCTGCTGTGCACGGTGACGTTCGGCAAGCCGCTGACCCTCGGCGCGGAAGAAGCCAAGGACGATTTCCTGGCGCGTTGCCGCGCGGGCCTGCTGGCGCTGGCGCCGGCGCTGGAGTAAGGACCATGATGCATTCGTATCCGGCTGTGCTGCGCGAGACCTGGCTGCTGTTCGCGGCGGTGTTCGGCGTGCTGGTGCTGGCTTCCGCGGTGACGGCGCTGCTGCGCTGGCGCGTCGCCGGCGGCCGCCCGCACGCGGTGATCGACAACCTCGGCGCGCGCGTGTCGGCGTGGTGGTGGATGATCGGCGTGCTGGGCGTGGCCTTCGTGCTGGGGCGCACCGCCATCATCGTGCTGTTCTACCTGCTGTCGTTCTTCGCGCTGCGCGAGTTCGTCACCATCACCACCACGCGGCGCGGCGACCACCGCGCCATCGTGGCGGCGTTCTTCGTGTTCCTGCCACTGCAATACGTGCTGGTCTACATCGGCTGGTACGGGCTGTTCTCGATCCTGATCCCGGTCTACGCCTTCCTGATCCTGCCGATCCTGTCGGCGCTCTCCGAGGAAACCACGCGCTTCCTGGAGCGCTGCGCGGGCGTGCAGTGGGCGGTGATGGTGTGCGTGTTCTGCGTCTCGCACGTGCCCGCGCTGCTGACGCTGCCGATTCCCGGCTTCGAGGACCGCAACCTGCTGCTGATCGCCTTCCTGGTGATCGTGGTGCAGGGCAGCGACGTGCTCCAGTACGTGTGGGGCAAGCTGTGCGGCCGGCGCAAGATCGCGCCGCTGCTGTCGCCGTCCAAGACCGTGGAAGGGTTTGTCGGCGGCGTGGCCAGCGCCACCGCGCTGGGCGCCTCGCTGTGGTGGATCACGCCTTACGGCTCGCCGTGGAAGGCTGGCCTGATCGCGCTGGTGATCGCGCTGATGGGCTTTCTCGGCGGGCTGGTGATGTCGGCCATCAAGCGCGACCGCGGCATCAAGGACTGGGGCCACATGATCCAGGGCCACGGCGGCATGCTCGACCGGCTCGACTCGGTGGTGTTCGCCGCGCCGGTGTTCTTCCACATCACGCGCTACTGGTGGGTGCCCTGAGGCGCCGCCGGGATTTTGCCGGCCTGATGTCTCGCGGGGCAATTCCCTGCCGGCGTCAGGGAAATCAAGGGCAACTGGCGCCATTGTGGTGCAACCGCCGGCGCGGCCTTGGCCCGGCCATGCGGGCGCGGAACCTGTCGTGAAATAATCCGTAGGAATTGTCTCTGCCAGCATTGGCGCAAGACCCTGTAAAATCTCGGGCGACAGGCGGCACGACCCGCCGGATTACCCCCCTTCCTTCGCTTTGCCGGCCCATCCTTGCCGGCAAGGTCAATTACGAAAGTCCATGTCAGAGTCTGATGAAGCCAGAATAGCCGCGGCGGCGTGGGTCCGTGAGCAGATGGATCGCCACGGCCTCACGTTCGACGATTTGGTTGAAGCCGGCTGTTTTGCCGAAGCGCAGCCGGACGAGGGCGACGAGCCCGATGCGCCGAGTGCGCCGGCGGCCGGCGCGGCGGAAGCGGCCACGCTCCCGGCAGCCCCGAAGCCGGCCAAGCCCCTCTACCGCAACGCCCTCGGGCAGAGCTGGGACGGCACCGGCGAGCGCCCGGAATGGCTGCAGCGCGCGGTAAACGCCGGCCAGTCGGTGGAGTTCTTCCGGGTCGAATAGCCGCCGGCAGCCACGCGCCGCCAGATAATCGGCGGACAATCGCCGGACAGCCGCCGGTTCGCGCGCGGCAAGGCGCGCCTATTGCGCCGGCGCCACCTCCAGCGCCGTGACCGTCAGCGCGCCGTCGACGCGCTCCACGGTGAATCTCACGCGGTCGCCTTCCTTGACCCGCCCGATCATGGCGGGGTCCCGCACGCGGAAGATCATGGTCATGGCCGGCATGTCGAGGTTGACGATGGGGCCATGCCTGATGGTCAGCTTGCCCGCCGCGGCATCCACCTTGCGGATTTCGCCTTCGGTCAGCGGGGTTTGCGCCTGCGCGGCGGCGGTGGCGTCAGCGCCGGTGTTGCCGGCTGCGACGGCGGGCAGCGCGGCGGCGGCGCCGAGCAGGGCCAGCAGGGCGATCAGGTATCGGCTGGTCTTCATGTCGTGTTTTCCTTGTGTGTTGATATTCAGCAGGCGCGGCCCGATTCAGCGCACGCGCACTTCGCCGCGCATGCCGGCGTCGTAGTGGCCGGGCTGCAGGCACGCGAACGGCACGCGGCCGCCCCGCGGGAAGCGCCAGACCAGCTCGCCGCTCTGGCCGGCATCGAGCGTGACGGCGCCGGGATCGGCGTGCTCCATCTCCGGCATCTTCAGCATGGCGGCGTAATGGGCCTTGAGGTCGGCCTCGTCGGCGATCACCATCTCATGGCGCAGCCGGCCGGCATTGCGCACCACGAAACGGATCGTTTCGCCGGCGCGGACCTCGACGTGCGGCGGCGAGAAACGCATGTCGTCGCCCATGTCGATGGCGATGGTGCGCGTGACCCGGGCGGCGTCGCCGGGCTGGCCGGCGGTGCCGGCATCGTCATGGCGGCCGGCATGATTGCCGGCGGCCAGCGCGGAAGACAGCGTGGAAGACAGCGCGAGCGCGCCGGCCAGCGCCAGCAGTGCGCGGGCCGCGCGGGATTTCGGTCGGTTCATGTCGGGTCTCCTGGTCAGGGGCGTCGCGCCGGCTTGCCGGCGGACTCGGTGTATTCGAAGGCAACCGTGCCCTTGGGATGGCGGTACCAGCCCGGGTCGCGGTAATCGTTGCGGCCCAGGCCGGCGCGCACCTTGAGCACGCTGAACATGCCGCCCATCTCGATCGGCCCGAACGGGCCTTGCCCGCTCATCATCGGCAGGGTGTTGTCGGGCAGCGGCATCTCCATGCTGCCCATGTCCGCCATGCCGGCCTCCCCCATCGACATGTAGTCCGGCACCAGCGCGCTCATGCGCTTGGTGAGCTCTTTTTGCCGGACGCCGATCATGGTGGGAACCTGGTGGCCCATCGCGTTCATGGTGTGGTGCGACTTGTGGCAGTGGAAGGCCCAGTCGCCCGGGTTGTCGGCCACGAACTCGATGGCGCGCATCTGGCCCACGGCCACGTCGGCGGTGACTTCGGGCCAGCGCGCCGACGGCGGCACCCAGCCGCCGTCGGTGCCGGCCACCTCGAAGCGGTGGCCGTGCAGGTGGATCGGGTGGTTGGTCATGGTCAGGTTGCCGAAGCGGATGCGCACGCGGTCGCCGAGCCGCGCGGGCAGGCTGTCGATGCCGGGGAACACGCGGCTGTTCCAGGTCCACATGTTGAAGTTGGTCATCTCGGCCACGCGCGGCGTGTAGGAGCCCGGATCGATGTCGTAGGCGGCGATCAGGAAGACGAAGTCGCGGTCGACCTGCATCTGCGCCGGGTCTTTCGGGTGCACCACGATGAAACCCATCATGCCCATCGCCATCTGCACCATCTCGTCGGAATGCGGGTGGTACATGAAGGTGCCGGCGTGCTTCATCTCGAACTCGTAGACGAAGGTCTTGCCCGGCGGGATGTGCGGCTGCGACAGGCCGCCCACGCCGTCCATGCCGGCCGGCAGGATGACGCCGTGCCAGTGCACGGTGGTGTGCTCGGGCAGCTTGTTGGTGACGAAGATGCGGACCTTGTCGCCTTCCACGCATTCGATGGTGGGGCCCGGGCTCTGGCCGTTGTAGCCCCACAGGTGCGCCTTCATGCCGGGCGCGAACTCGCGCTCGACCGGCTCGGCCACCAAGTGGAATTCCTTCCAGCCTTGCCGCATGCGCCACGGCAGGCTCCAGCCGTTGAGCGTGACCACGGGGTTATAGGGCCGGCCGGAGGCGGGCTGGAGCGGCGCCTGCGTGGCGGGGCTCGATTGCAGCGCGGCTTCGGGCAGCGCGGCGGCGCCGGCGCGCGACACCAGCGCCGCGCCGAGCATGGCGGCGCCGGAGCCATGCAGGAATTGTCTTCGGGTGACCATGTTCAGTTTCCTTTGGGCTGGGCGGCGGCCGGGGCGGACCCGGCGGGCGGCGGGGAGGGCGGGGGCGCATCGGCGCCGGGCAGGCGTCCGCCCAGCGTGGCCTGCAGGTCGGTCTCGGCCAGCCAGTATTCGCGCAGCGCGTCGAGATAGCCGTTGACCGCGTTGACCTGCTCGCGCGCGTCGGCCAGCAGTTCGAACACGCTGACCAGCATGCCGTTGTAGCGCAGCAGGTCTTCGTCGGTGATGCGCTTGCGCAGCGGCACCACCTCGTCGCGGTAGTGCCGCGCGATGTCGTAGCGCGCCTGGTAGCCGGCATAGTTCTCGCGCACTTCCGAGCGCGCGTTGACCGCGCTTTCCGCCAGGCGCGCGGCGGCCTGCATGTAGACCGCCTCGGCCCGCGCCACGCGCGCGCCGCCCCAGTCGAACAGCGGGATCTCGATATTGATGCCGTAGCCGCTCTCGGTGGGCTTGGCCGTCTCCGAGTTGCGCAGGTAGGCCACGTCGATCACGCTGACGAAGCGCGTGGCGCGCGTGAGGCCGAGCGAGCGCGCCAGGCTTTCCAGCTGCACGCGGCCGGCCTGCAGGTCGAGCCGGTTGCCGATGGCATAACCCTCCAGGTCGGTGAGCGCGGGACGGGCCTTGGGCAGGTCCGGCAGGCGTTCGGGCAGGCGGTATTGCGCGCCGGTGCCCCACAGGCCGAGGCAGCGCGTGAGCTGCTCGCGCGCGGCCAGCGCCTGCTGGCGCGCGCGCGCCAGCTGCGCGGCGGCATCGGCATAGAAGGCCTGCTCGCGCGCGTGGTCCAGCGCGCTGACGTTGCCGGCGCGCGCGAGGTCGCGCGCGAACAGCGCGCCGGTCTCGGCGGCGTGCCTGACCTGCTCGGCGTAGCGCGCCGCCTGTTCCGCCGCGACCGCGTTGACGAAGGCGCGGCGGGGGGCGAACGCCTGCCG
>NZ_AQPL01000305.1:0-2807 GCF_000395345.1 Cupriavidus sp. WS
CGGCGGGTGGCGAACGCCTGCCGCAGCAGCGTATCGGCCACCGCCAGCCGGGCCTGCGCGAAGCGGTCCTGCTCGATGCGCGCCACCAGCGGCAGCGTCAGCAGGTTGACCAGGCCCACGGCGATGGCGCGGTCGATCTTGAGGTCGTCGCCCTGGCGCGTGCGGCTGAAGGAAAAGCCGGGGTTGGGCAGGCGCGTGGCCTGCACGTATTCGGCTTCCGAGATGCCGAGCTCGGCGAAGGCGGCCTGCAGGCCGGCGTTGTTGAGCAGCGCGATCTGCACCGCGCTGTCGGCATCGAGCGGCTCGGCCAGCAGCGCCTGGGTGCGGCGGTAGGCCTCGGCGCGGTCCTGGTCGGAGCGCACCCAGAGCGCGTCCTGGCCGAGCCGCTGGCGCGCGGCCTCGGCGGCGGTGCCGAAGCCGCCGTCATCGGTGAAGCTGGCGCAGCCGGCCAGCAGCAGCGCGCAGGCGGCCGCGGCCAGCCCCGCCCTGGATGCCGCCGGGCGCCCGGGAAATGGAAAAGACATGCGGCTTCCTCAGTGATGGTGGGTGTGCCCGCCGGGCGCCGGGGCAGCCGCGCCGGCATTGCCCGGCGCGGCCGGCATCGGCATGGCGCCGGTGTCGGGCGCCGCGTTCCCGGCCGCGCCGGGCGTGACCTGCGCATTGGTCTGGCGCCACGGCGCGACCGGCTGCGCCTGGAACGGCAGGTAGCCGGCCAGCACGTCCGGTGACGGCAGCGGCGGCACCGCGGCGCCGGGATCGAGCGGATCGCCGGGCGTGGCGGCGGGGCTGGCGGACGGATCGACCGGCTTGTTGGCGGATTGACCGGCGGACGGACCGGCAGGCGTCGCGGCGGGCGCGCCGCCGGACTGCGCCGACGCCAGGGCCGGCCCGAGCAACAGGCAGGCCGCCGCCAGGATGCGGACGTATTGCATGACAACCTCAGTGTTCGTGGGGTGCGCCGCGGTCGGCGCGGGAAGGGCCGACCCGGAAGATCAACCCTGGAACGAACTTCGGCGAGCGTGCGATGGACGCACCTCGGGTGTCAGCAGCGTGCGGCGGGCGGACGGTCGGAGGGGGCGGGGAGGAAACCCGCGAAGGCGGCGAGCGCCGCCTGCGGCGCGGCATGGCCGTGGCTGGCCAGCGCGAGTTCGGGGAGGATGGTGGGGATCACCGCGCCGGCGGCGCAGGCCGCGCAGGCGCTGCACGTGCCGCCGGCGCCGTGACCGGCGTGGTGGTGGCCGGCGTGCGGATCGGCGGGATGCAGCGCGAGTGGCCCGGCGGCGGCCATGTCGTCGTCGTCGGTAGCGGCGGGCATCTCGTGCGCCGCGGCGTCGTCATGGCAATGCCCGCCGGCGAGCGCCGCTTCCGCCGCCGACTTCATGGCGGCGTGGCGCAGCATCATCGACTCGATGGCCGGCGAGTCGACCGAGATCGCGGCCATCGCCGCCGCCGGCATGGCGTGGTGGTGCGGCGCCCGGATCGACTGCGCGGTGCTGCATACCATCATGACCGCCGCCGCGATGCTCTGTGCGGGCAGCGCGATCATGGCAAGGCACAACAGGAAGCAGCGGAGGGCGCGTTTCATCGAAACCGGGCAAAAATGGATGCGGTATTGTACCCGCATTGAAAGCCGCCTGAGCGTGACGCGAACATGACAATGTTGACATGTTCGGCCGCGGCCGCGCTTCCTCGTATAGCTTGTCGGCTTGGCGGGGCCGGGCCGATGGCGGCAAACGGCCGCACGCCGGCCCGGAGTGAACGGAAATGCGCATACTGATCGTGGAAGACGAGCCCAAGGCGGGGGACTACCTGCGCAAGGGCCTGAGTGAATCCGGTTTTGTGGCGGATCTGGCGCGCGACGGCGTGGACGGCCTCGCCCACGCGCGCGGGCAGGAGTACGACCTGATCGTGCTCGACGTCATGCTGCCCGGCATGGACGGCTGGACCGTGCTGCAGGAACTGCGCCGCGAGCGCGACACGCCGGTGCTGTTCCTGACCGCGCGCGACGAACTGTCCGACCGCCTGAAAGGCCTCGGGCTCGGCGCCGACGACTACATGGTCAAGCCCTTCGCCTTCGCCGAGCTGGTCATGCGCATCCGCACCATCCTGCGGCGCGGGCCGCTGCGCGAGAGCGAACTGATGGAGGTGGCGGACCTGCAGATCGACACCGTCAAGCGCCGCGTGACGCGCGGCGGGCAGAAGCTCGAGCTGACCTCCAAGGAATTCGCGCTGCTGCAACTGCTGGCGCGCCGCCGCGGCGAGGTGCTGTCACGCTCGCTGATCGCCTCGCAGGTCTGGGACATGAACTTCGACAGCAACACCAACGTGGTCGACGTCTCCATCCGCCGCCTGCGCGCGAAGGTCGACGACCCGTTTCCGGCCAAGCTGATCCATACCCGCCGCGGCATGGGCTACGTGCTCGACGAAGAGGACGCCCGATGAGCGGGGCGCCAGCGCAGGACGGCGGCCTGGCGCGCGCCGTGATGCGCCTGCCGGCCTCGCTGACCGCGCGCATGGCGCTGGCCTACGGCGCGGCCACCGTGGCGATCCTGGTGGCGGTCAGCACCTACCTGGCCGGCGCGCTGGCCACCCAGCTGCAGGACCGCGACGAGGGCGAACTGGTCAGCGAGGTGCTGCTGGTGCGCCACCTGCTGCGCGAGGTCAGGTCGGAGGCCGAGATCCGCGCCGACACCCATCGCTTCGCCGACCTCGCGCTCGGGCACGAAGGCCTGATCCTGCTGGTGCGCGACAGCCTGGGCGAGCCGCTGGTCACGCTCAACCCGCGCCACGAGCCGGTGCCGGCGCTG
>NZ_AQPL01000306.1:0-10962 GCF_000395345.1 Cupriavidus sp. WS
GGAGCCGGTGCCGGCGCTGCCGGTGCTGCCCGCGGCCACCACGCCGGACAAGTCGCGGCTGCATACCTGGTATCCCCGCAACGGCGTGGCCTCGCGCGGCATCGCCGCGCTCGGCCAGCTGGGCGACAGCGAGCGCACCGTCGAGATCGTGGTGCTGCGCGACGCCGGCTACCGCGCCGCCCTGATGAAGGCCTACCAGTCGCAGATGCTGTGGGCCACGCTGTGCGGCGCCGCGGCCGCCGCCGGCCTCGGCTGCGTGCTGGCGCGGCGCGGCCTGCGCCCGCTGCGGCGCATGGCCGAGGACGCCTCGGCCGTGACCGTGAGCCGGCTCGCCACCCGGCTCGACGCCGGGCAGGCGCCGTCCGAGCTGCGCGTGCTGGTGGACGCGCTCAACGACATGCTGGCTCGTCTCGAAGACGGCTTCCAGCGCCTGTCCGACTTCTCCGCCGACCTCGCGCACGATTTCCGCACGCCCATCAGCAACCTCATCGGCCAGACCCAGGTCACGCTCGGGCAGAACCGCACGGTGCAGGAATACGAGAGCCTGCTCGAATCCAATCTCGAGGAATACGAGCGCCTGGCCCGCATGATCGAGAACATGCTGTTCCTGGCGCGCGCCGACCATGCCCAGGTCGCCATGAACGTGCGCGAGCTCGACGCGCGCGCCGAGCTCGACAAGGTCGCCGAATACTTCGAGGCCGTGGCCGCCGACCGCGACATCAAGCTGCGGCTGAGCGGGCAGGGCACGGTGCGCGCCGACCAGACCCTGCTGCGCCGCGCCGTGACCAACCTCGTCGACAATGCGCTGCGCCACGCGCCGGCCGGCAGTGCCGTCGACATCCGCGTGGCGGCCGGCAGCGCCGCGACCACCATCCGCGTCGGCAACGGCGGCGCCGGCATCCCGCCCGAAGCGCTGCCGCACGTGTTCGGCCGCTTCTACCGCGGCGATCCCGCGCGCAGCAATTCCTCGTCCTCCGCCGGCCTGGGGCTGGCGATCGTCGACACCATCATGCGCCTGCACGGCGGCAGCGTCAGCGTGCGCAGCCTGCCCGGCGAAACGGTGCTGGAACTGTCGTTCCCGGTCGTGAACGTGCTGGCGCAGCGCGTGGGCGGGTAGGGCGGGGTTGAAACTAAGGCGAGGCGTCGCGTTGGCTCGGCGCTGTCGACAAGACCGGCCCACCGGCTGTGTTCTCCCCTCTCCCATTGCATGGGAGAGGGGAGCAAACCTTCGGCATGCGGAGCGCTGCTGGCAGTCAGGAGCCACCTTGCGCGGCCCCCCACGCCGTCACGCCGTCACGCTGGCAACCGCGCCGCGCCGGTTTCCGCCTCGCCGCCGCCGTCCTGCTGTTCCACATCCTGTTCTCCCTCCTGCTCCGCCTCGCGCCGGTGCGCCAGCCGGTACAGCACCGGCAGCACCAGCAGCGTGAGCGCGGTGGACGACAGGATGCCGCCGATCACCACCGTGGCCAGCGGCCGCTGCACTTCCGCGCCGGTGCCGGTGGCGATGGCCATCGGGATGAAACCGAGCGAGGCCACCAGCGCGGTCATCAGCACCGGGCGCAGCCGCGTGAGGGCGCCGGTGCGGATGGCTTCGTCGAGCGGCTTGCCTTCCTCGCGCAGGCTGCGGATGAACGACAGCATCACCAGCCCGTTGAGCACGGCCACGCCGGACAGGGCGATGAAGCCGACCGCGGCCGAGATCGACAGCGGGATGCCGCGTAGCCACAGCGCGAGGATGCCGCCGGTCAGCGCGAACGGGATGCCGGTGAACACCAGCAGGCCGTCGCGCACGTTGCCGAACATGGCGAACAGCAGCACGAACACCATCAGCAGCGCCACCGGCACCACGATCTGCAGGCGCGTGGTGGCGGACTGCAGCTGCTCGAAGGTGCCGCCCCAGGTGATCCAGTAGCCGGCCGGGACCTTGACCTGGCGGTCGAGCGCGCTCATGGCCGCGGGGACGAAGCTGCCCACGTCGCTGCCGCGCACGTTGGCGCTGACCACGATGCGGCGCTTGCCGTTCTCGCGCGAGACCTGGTTGGGACCGGGCGCGAGCGTGAGCGTGGCGATCTCGCCGAGCGGGATGTAGCTGGCCGGCGCGGCCTCGCCGTTGCGCGCGGCGCCGCCGCGCGGCAGCGGGATGGGCAGGCGGCGCAGCGCCTCGACGTCGGCGCGGATGCCTTCGGGCAGGCGCACGCCGATGTTGAAGCGGCGGTCGCCCTGGAAGAAGATGCCCGCGTCGCGCCCGCCCACGGCGATGGCCACGGTGTCCTGCACGTCGGTCATGTTGAGGCCGTAGCGCGCCGCGCGGGCGCGGTCCACGTCCACCGTGAGCACCGGCAGGCCGCTGGTCTGCTCGACCTTGACCTCGGCCGCGCCGGGGATGCCGCGCAGCACGCCGGCGACCTTCTGCGCGGTGTCCTCCAGCACCTGGTTGTCGTCGCCGAAGATCTTGACGGCGACGTCGCTGCGCACGCCGGAGATCAGTTCGTTGAAGCGCAACTGGATCGGCTGCGAGAACTCGTACTTGTTGCCGGGGATGGTTTCCAGTTCGGCCTCCATCTGCGCCAGCAGCTGCTCGCGCGTCTTGCCCGGATCGGACCACTGCGCGCGCGGCCTGAGCATGATGTAGCCGTCGGACGCATTGGGCGGCATCGGATCCGAGGCGATCTCGGCGGTGCCGGTGCGGGCGAAGACGCGCTCGATCTCGGGGAATTTCTCCTTGAGCCGGGTCTCGATCTGCTGCTGCATGGCGAGCGACTGCGTCAGGCTGGTGCCCGGGATGCGCAGCGCCTGCACGGCGAAGTCGCCTTCGTTGAGGTTGGGGATGAACTCGCTGCCCAGGCGCGTGGCCACCAGCCCGCTGAGCAGCACGGCCACCGCGGCGAAGGCCAGCACCACCGGCGTGTTGGCCAGGGTCTTGCCGAGCAGCGGCGCGTAGGCGCGCCGGGCCCACAGCATCAGGCGGTTTTCCTTCTCGGCCACCTTGTCGCCGATGAACAGCGCCACTGCCGCCGGCACGAACGTCACCGACAGGATCATCGCGCCGGCCAGCGCCAGCACCACGGTCATGGCCATCGGGTGGAACATCTTGCCCTCCACGCCGGTGAGCGCGAAGATCGGGATGTAGACGATCATGATGATGAACTGGCCGAACACCAGCGCCCGACGCGCCTCCTGCGAGGCCGCGAACACTTCGTGGAAGCGCTCGCCGCGCGTGAGCGGCCTGCCGTGGCGCTGGCGCGCGTGGGCGAGGCGGCGCACGCAGTTCTCGACGATGACCACCGCGCCGTCGATGATGATGCCGAAGTCCAGCGCGCCCAGGCTCATCAGGTTGGCGCTGATCTTGTACGTCACCATGCCGGTGAAGGTAAACAGCATCGACAGCGGGATCACCAGCGCGGTGATCACCGCCGCGCGCAGGTTGCCGAGGAACAGGAACAGGATCACCACGACCAGCGCCGCGCCCTCGATCAGGTTCTTCTTGACGGTGGCGATGGCGCGGTCCACCAGCAGGGTGCGGTCATATACGGTGACGGCCTTGACGCCCGCCGGCAGCGAGCGGTTGATGGCCGCCATGCGCTTGTCCACCGCCTGCGACACGGCCCGGCTGTTCTCGCCGATCAGCATGAAGACGGTGCCCAGCACCACCTCGCGCCCGTTGTCGGTGGCCGCGCCCGTGCGCAGCTCGCGGCCGATGCCGACCTCGGCCAGGTCGCGGATGCGGATCGGCTGGCCCTGCGCGCTGCCGACGATGATCTCGCGGATGTCGTCGACCGACCTGACCTGTCCCGGCGCGCGCACCAGGTACTGCTCGCCGCGCCGCTCGATGTAGCCGGCGCCCACGTTGGCGTTGTTCTTCTCCAGCGCGGCCACCACGTCCTGCAGGCTCAGGCCGTAGGAGGCCAGGCGCTCGGGACTGGGCGCCACCAGGTATTCCTTGGCGAAGCCGCCGATGGAGTTGATCTCGGTCACGCCGGGCACGGTGCGCAGCTGCGGCTTGATGACCCAGTCCTGGATCTCGCGCAGGTCGGTCGGCGTGTAGGCGCCGCCGTCGGGCTTCCTGGCGCCGTCCTCGGCTTCCACGGTCCACAGGTAGATCTCGCCGAGGCCGGTGGAGATCGGGCCCATCTGCGGCGCCACGCCCGGCGGCAGGTTGCGCGCGGCCTCCTGGATGCGCTGGTTGACCAGCTGGCGCGCGAAGTAGATGTCGGTGCCGTCCTTGAAGATCACCGTGACCTGCGACAGTCCGTAGCGCGACAGCGAGCGGGTCTGCTCCAGCCCGGGCAGGCCGGACATGGCGGTCTCGATCGGGTAGGTCACGCGCTGCTCGGCCTCCAGCGGCGAATAGCCGGGCGCGGCGGTGTTGATCTGCACCTGCACGTTGGTGATGTCGGGCACGGCGTCGATCGGCAGCCGGCTGTAGTTGTACGCGCCGAGCGCGGCGATGGCCAGCACGGCCAGCAGCACCAGCCAGCGCTGCGCGATGGCGAAGCGGATCAGTCGTTCGAACATGTCGGTCTCCGCTTAGTGGCTGTGCTCGGCGCCGGCCTTGCCGAGTTCCGCCTTGACCATGAAGCTGTTGCCGGCCACGTACTGCCAGCCGGCCCGCATGCCCTCGGTGATCTCGACCAGCCTGCCGTCGCCGCGCCCGGTCTTGACCGGCTGCGCCAGGAAGCCGCCCGGCACGGCGACGAACACCACCTGCTGGTCGCCGTGGCTCTGCAGCGCCTGCGCGTCGATGGCGACCGGCACCTCGGCGCTGGAATCCGTCACGCCCACGGTGACGAACAGCCCCGGGCGCCAGGCCATCTTGGGGTTGGCCAGGGTCACGCGCGCGGTGGCCGTGCGGGTCTGCTGGCCCAGCAGCGAGCCGACGTAGGAGACCGTGCCTTCGGCCTTGCCGTCGAACGCGGTCGAGGCGATGCGCACCTTCTCGCCCACGCGCACGCGGTCGAGGTCCTTGGGCGCGATCACGAACTCGGCCCACACGGTGCTCAGGTCGGAGATGGTGAAGACGTTGGCGTCGGCGGCCACGGCTTCGCCGAGCGCGAGATGCTTTTCCACCACGGTGCCGTCGAACGGCGCGCGCAGCTCGAAGCGGTTGAGCGCGCGCGCGTTGTCCGTGCCGCCGCCCGCGCTGCCGGACGCGCCGATGGCGGTGAGCTTCTGCGCGGCATTCTGCGTGGCGATGCGGGCTTCCTGCAGCGCGGTGCGCGCGGCCAGGTAGTCCTGCTCGGCGGAGATCTTGTCCTCCCACAGCTTCTTCTCGCGCCGGAAGGTCGTCTCGGCCAGTTCCAGGCGCTTCTGCGCGGCCAGCAGCTCGCTGCGCTGGTCCGACAGCGTGGTGCTGGCCAGCACCGCCAGCAGGTCGCCCTTGCGCACCTGCTGGCCCAGGTTGGCGGACACGCCTTCGACCACGCCGGCCACGCGCGGCACCACGTGCGCGGTGCGGTCTTCGTTGAAGCGGATCTCGCCGGGGAAGGACACGGTGCCTTCGATGCGGGCCGGGCCGGCGCCTTGCAGCGTCAGGCCCGCGCCCTGGATCTGCGCGGGCGTCATCTCGACCAGGCCTTCCTCCTTGCGCAGCTTGATGGCAAGCGGAGCGCTCGCGCCGGGCAGGGTCACGTCGAGGCTGGCTTCGAAGGCGTGCGGCTCGCCGATGGCCGCCGCGCTTTGCAGGTAGGCCTGGGCCGGCGCGAAGGCGAGGCGCTCGCGCTCGCCGGTCAGCCGCCGCAGTTCGCCGGCGGCCTTGACGCCGGCGGGCGCGAGCGGCTGGCCCGCGCGCGAGGCCCAGAGCCGCAGGCGCGAGCCGCCTTCGCCGGGGCCGGCTTCGGCCACCAGCACTTCGACAACGGCGTCGCCCTGCCGGAACAGCTGGCCGCCGTTGGGGCCGGCGGTGCTGTCGTGGTTTTCGCCGTTGCCGTCGCTGTCGCCGTGGGCGGCGGCTTCCGCGTGGGTGTCGCCGCCGTGCGCGCCGGTATCGCTGCCGCGCCCGGCGAAGATCAGCGCCGCGCCGGCCAGCGCGCCGCCGGCGAGGATGACGGCGACGGCGGTTTTCTGTTTTGTGTTGATTGCCATGATGGGGTTCCTTTGGCGCTAGCGGCCGAGAATGCGGTCGATGGTGGTGGCGGCCTGGTAGGCGCTGGCGACCACGCCGAGATAGCGCACGCGCGCCTGGAACCAGGTGCGCTGCGCATCGAGCACGTCGAGGAAATTGAACTTGCCGGCCTCGAAGCCGCGCGTGGCGGCCTCGTAGGCCTGCTGTGCGGCGGGCAGCACGGTGCCGCGCAGCGCCTGCGCCGAGGCGCGCGACACCGTCAGCTGCTGCGCGGCCTGCTGCAGTTCGCCGGACAGGCGCACCTGGGTGGCGCGGTATTCGTCGGCGGCCTTGTCGGCCTGGCGCGTGGCGGCGTAGAGATTGCCCTGGTTGCGGTCGAACAGCGGCAGCGGCAGGGCCACGCCGACCACCGGCATGGTGCCGCGCTCCGCGCCGTTGTCGCGCTTGCTGCCCAGGCTCAGGGTCAGGTCGGGGTACTGGCGGCTGCGCTCCACGCCGATCACGGCCTGGCGCCGCTCGAGTTCGAGCCGGCTGCTGAGCAGTTCGGGCGCGCTGTCGAGCGCCTGCATCAGGCTGGTGGTGTCGGGGCGCGCGGGCAGCGCGTCGAGGTTGCCGGCGGCCTCGCTGAAGCGGGCCTCGCCGCTGCCCCACAGGTTGGCCAGCGACAGGCGCGCGGCGGCCAGCCCGGCCTCGGCGTCGGCCACCTCCAGTTCGGCGTTGGCCTGCTCGACGCGCGCCTTGCTTTCCTCCAGCGGGGCGATCTTGCCGGCCGCCACGCGGCGCGCCGCGGCCTGCGCGCCCTTGGCGGCGATCTCGGCCGCGCCGCGCGCCAGCTTGAGGCGCTCCTGCGCGACGACCACGCCGAAAAAGCCGCCGACCACGGCCGCGCGCAGGCCGGCATGCGCCGCGCCGAGCCGGGACTGCGCCAGCTCGCGCGCCTTCTGCGCCGCGCCGATGCGCGCCGCGCGCTTGCCGCCGAGCTCGATGGGCAGGTTGATCTGCGCGGTGGTGGTGCGGGTGTCGCGGCGGTTGTCCTCGAGCAGGACGGCGACCTCGGGGTTGGGCAGGACGCGGGCCTGCATGATGCCGCCCTCGGCGGCATCGAGCTCATGGCCGGCGGCCGACAGCGTGAAGCTGCGCGCGCTTGCCAGCGCGAGGGCGTCGTCCAGCGTCAGCGGGCCGGCGGCTTCCTCGGCCTGCGGCGCTGGCAGCATGGCGGGCATGGCGGCGGGCGCCGCGCCCTGGGCGGGCACGGCGGGACTGAGCAAAGCTGCCGCCAGCCCGAGCGGCATCACAAGTGTTCTCATCGAATTTCACCGGAAAAAGACCAGGGAAGCTCGGCGAGACGGGAGTCTGGAAAGGAGTGGGGTCGTCTCGCCGGTCAGGCGGACGGCCACTGGGGGCGGTCGGGCGTGGTGCCCGGCGCGGAGAGGAAGGACGGGGCCAGCGCGTGGTAGCTGATCGCTACCCCGAAGTGCGCGCCGGCGCCGGAGAAGTCGGGCAGCACGAGCTGCGCGCCGGCGAAATGGCAGACCGCGCAGTCGAGGTCGGGCAGCTTGGTCTTGCCGCTGCCGTCCTGGCTGTCCTTGTCACCGGCGGCGCGGTGGTCGGCGGCTTCGCCGTGGTGGGCATGGCTGTGATGGCCGAAATGCCACTTCGCGCCGATCGCGTCGGCGCGGTCCTGCTGGCCGTCATGGCTGCAATAGGCCGCGGCGCCCGCCCAGGCGAACTGGAGCGGCAGCAGGAGCACGAACAGCAGGATCAGGAAACGGCGCATGCGGCGGATTATATAGGCAGCGGCTTTGACCGCGATACGGCCAGGATATGACCAAGATGCGGCCGGGGTCTTGTCCCCTGGCTGGCGGGAATGGCGGGTTTGAGCGGGAAACGTGGCGAGGGTTCCCCGACAGGCCATGCGGCAGGCAATTCACTTCCGGCGCTTGACCCTGTAGCCGCTCCAGGGTCTTAAATGGACGGCAAGCACAACAAAGCAGGGAGCACCGCCATGTCCGACGCCACGCCAGACCACACCGCCGTCCGCGAGCGGGAGGGCGACCGCCATGACCATGCGCACGATCAGACGGAAAACCGTGCGCATGGCCATGCGCATTGCTGCGACCACGACCACGACAGCAACCACGGCCAGGACCATCAGCACGCGCACGATCACGCACATGATCACGCGCAAGGCCAGCCGCACGGCCATGCCAGCGCGTCCGCCTGCTGCGGCGGCGGATGCGCCTCGGCCGGCATGGCGCCCGCGCCCGCCGCCAACGTGCCGGCCGGCGCCGCGATGGCCACCTACCGCATCGACGCGATGGACTGCCCGACCGAGGAAACCCTGATCCGCAACAAGCTCGGCAGCATGGCGGGCGTGGCGGGGCTGCAGTTCAACCTGATGCAGCGCGTGCTGACGGTGCACCACACGCTGGATTCGCTGGACCCAGTGGTGCGCGCCATCGAAAGCCTCGGCATGAAGGCCGAGCCGCTCTCGGAGCAGGCCGGCGAGCTCGCCCCGCAGGCCGCCAGGCCCTGGTGGCCGCTGGCGCTGGCCGGCGCGGCGGCGCTGGGCGCGGAAGCGGTGGGCTGGCTGCAGGTGCCGGGGCAGGACTGGCTGGCGCCGGTGCTGGCGCTGGCGGCGGTCGCCATCGCCGGCCTCGGCGTGTACAAGAAGGGCTGGATCGCGCTGTCCAACGGCAACCTGAACATCAACGCGCTGATGAGCATCGCCGTGACCGGCGCGATGCTGATCCGCCAGTGGCCGGAAGCGGCGATGGTGATGGTGTTGTTCGCGCTGGCCGAGCGCATCGAGGCCGCCTCGCTGGACCGCGCGCGCAACGCCGTGCGCGGCCTGATGGCGATGGCGCCCGAGCAGGCCACGGTGCGGCAGGCGGACGGCAGCTGGCAGGCGGTCGACGCGCGCGCGGTGGCCGTCGGCGCGCTGGTGCGGCTGCGCCCGGGCGAGCGCGTGGCGCTCGACGGCCGCGTGCTGCGCGGCCAGTCCACGCTGGACCAGGCGCCCATCACCGGCGAGAGCGTGCCGGTGGACAAGGGCGTGGGCGACGCGCTGTTCGCCGGCACCATCAACCAGGCTGGCGAACTGGAATACGAAGTGACCGCCGCCGCCAGCGGCTCCACGCTCGCGCGCATCATCCACGCGGTCGAGGCCGCGCAGGGCAGCCGCGCGCCCACCCAGCGCTTCGTCGACCGCTTCGCGCGCGTGTACACGCCGCTGGTCTTCCTCGGCGCGGTGCTGGTGGCGGTGGTGCCGCCGCTGGCGCTGGACGGCGACTGGAGCGCGTGGATCTACAAGGCGCTGGTGCTGCTGGTGATCGCCTGCCCGTGCGCGCTGGTGATCTCCACGCCGGTGACGATCGTCAGCGGCCTGGCCGCGGCGGCGCGGCGCGGCATCCTGATCAAGGGCGGGATCTATCTCGAGCAGGGCAAGGACCTGGCCTGGCTGGCGCTGGACAAGACCGGCACCATCACGCACGGCAAGCCCGCGCAGACCGACTTCCAGCCGCTTGGCGAGATCGCCGCGGGCGGCGCCGCGGCAAGCGCGGCGGCGCGCGCGGTGGCGGCCAGCCTGGCCGGCCGCTCGGACCATCCGGTGTCGATGGCGGTGGCCAGCGCGGCGCGCGCCGAAGGCATCGCGCCGCTGGACGTGCGGGACTTCGCGGCGCTGCCCGGCTACGGCGTGAGCGGCACCGTCAACGGCCGCGCGTATTACCTCGGCAACCACCGCCTGATCCATGACCGCGGGCTGTGCTCGCCCGAGTTGGAGGCCACGCTGGAAGCGCTGGAGCGGCAAGGCAAGACGGTGGTGGTGCTGGGCGCCGACCACGGTGTCGAGGCCCTGTTCGGCGTGGCCGACACGGTCAAGGACCACAGCCGCCAGGCCGTGGCCGAGCTGCACGCGCTGGGCGTGCGCACGCTGATGCTGTCGGGCGACAACCCGCACACGGCGCAGGCCATCGCCGCGCAGGTGCAGATCGACGAGGCGCGCGGCAATCAGTTGCCGCAGGACAAGGCCGATGCCATCGCCGCGCTGAGCGTGAAGGGCGGCGAAGGCGCCGCGGGCGGCGCCGGGCGCGTGGTGGTGGGCATGGTCGGCGACGGCGTCAACGACGCGCCCGCGCTGGCGCGCGCCGACATCGGCTTCGCGATGGGCGCGGCCGGCACCGACACCGCCATCGAGACCGCCGACGTGGCGCTGATGGACGACGACCTGCGCAAGATCCCCGCGTTCATCCGGCTGTCGCGGCGCACCTCGGCCATCCTGAAGCAGAACATCGCGCTGGCGCTCGGCATCAAGGTGATCTTCCTCGCGCTGACCGCGGCGGGCCTGGGCACCATGTGGATGGCCGTGTTCGCCGACATGGGCGCGAGCCTGCTGGTGGTGTTCAACGGGCTGCGGCTGGCGAAGGCGGGGCGGGGGTGAGGGATTAGCCAGCCGGGGAATTCGCTTTGCCGCACGGAGTTTCCCCTCTCCCATGAAACGGGAGAGGGGAGCAAACCGATGGCAATGCGGATGCGTTGCCGGTATTCAGGGCTGCACGATCAATTCGCCGCTGCGGCCTTCGATGGCGCCCCACGTGACCGGCGCCAGCGGCAAGGCGGTCCGGTCGAGATGCCGGTAGAGCGTGGCCATCGACACCAGTTCGTGGCCTTGCGCGCGCCAGCCGTCCAGCAGCCGGTTGAACACCGGCGCCAGCTTGCCGCCTTCGAGTTCGGTATGGAGCGTGAAGACGTGGTCGCGGCCGTCGCCGCTCAGGCGCAGCACGGCTTCGTGGACGTTGTCCTCGGTCAGGCCGTCCACGCCGATGAGTTCATCGAGCGTGGGCAGCGTGGTGGGCATCTGCACGTGGCGCAGCGCCACGCCGTCCACGGTGGGGATATAC
>NZ_AQPL01000307.1:0-585 GCF_000395345.1 Cupriavidus sp. WS
TGGCGCAGCGCCACGCCGTCCACGGTGGGGATATACGGCGCGGTGCCGCGCCCGTCGGAGGCGTAGGCCATGCCCCAGTCGTCGATCTGGCGGAACGCTTCGTCGTTCATCTGCCAGCCGGCCGCGCCGTGCGTGGGCGGGGCTTCGCCGAAGATGTCGACGTAGCGGTCGAACGCGCTCTGCATCTGGCGCCGGGTCCAGGCCGCGTCGCGCGCGCGCACGTTGTCCTGCCAGTACACGTGGTCCCAGGTATGGATGCCGCACTCGTGGCCGGCCGCGCGCGCGGCGCGCATCTCGGCCGCGGCCTTGCGGCCGATGTCGGGGCCGGGCAGCAGCACGCCGTACATCAGCGTGCGCAGGCCGTAGTTGGACACCACCGAGGTGCGCGAGACTTTCTGCAGGAAGCCGGGCCGGAACACGCGCCGCAGCGCCCAGCCGGTGTGGTCCGGGCCGAGGCTGAACAGGAAGGTGGCCTCGGCCCGCACGCGGGCCAGCATGGCGAGCAGCGCCGGCACGCCTTCGCGGGTGCCGCGCAGCGTGTCGACGTCGACCTTGAGGGCGATGCGTGCCATCGGCGCGGGCCTC
>NZ_AQPL01000308.1:0-39589 GCF_000395345.1 Cupriavidus sp. WS
ATCACACCCGAGAAGGTGTCGCCGGCGTTGGTCAGCGTCAGTTCCTTGCTGCCGAGCGCCACATTGCCAGAGCCGGCCAGCGATTGGATCGAGGTGCCGCTGGTCGTAGCGGAGATGTCGAACGTGCCGTTATCGGTGACCTTGCTGGAACTCGCAATGCTGCCGCTGCCCGAGAGAGCCAGCGTGCCTTCGCTACCGATGGCCGTGGCACCAGTGTAGGTGTTGGTACCCGACAGGGTTTCGGTACCGCCGTTGATGTTGATCCCGCCGCTGCCCGCGATCACCCCCGAGAACGTATCGCCAGCATTGGTCAGCGTGAGGTCCTTGTTACCGAGCGTGACGTTGCCGGACCCGGCCAGCGACTGAATCGAGGCTCCGCTGGTCGTAGCGGAGATGTCGAAGGTACCGTTGTCAGTGACCTTGCTGGAACTGGCGATGCTGCCATTGCCCGACAACGCCAGCGAGCCTTCGCTACCGATGGTGGTGGCGCCGGCATAGGTATTGGTGCCCGACAGGGTCTCGGTGTCGCCGTTGACGTTGACCCCGCCGTTGCCAGCGATCACACCGGAGAAGGTATCGCCGGCGTTGGTCAGCGTGAGGTCCTTGCTGCCGAGCGCGACATTGCCAGAGCCGGCCAGTGATTGGATCGATGCCCCGCCGGTGGTGCCGGAGATGTCGAAGGTGCCATTGTCGGTCACCTTGCTGGAGCTCGCGATGCTGCCATTGCCGGACAACGCCAGCGAGCCTTCGCTACCGATGGTGGTGGCGCCGGCATAGGTATTGGTGCCCGACAGCGTTTCGGTACCGCCGTCGACGCTGACCCCGCCGCTGCCAGCGATCACACCGGAGAAGGTATCGCCGGCATTGGTCAGCGTCAGGTCCTTGTTACCGAGCGTGACGTTGCCGGACCCGGTCAGCGACTGAATCGAGGCCCCGCTGGTCGTGCCCGAAATATCGAAGGTGCCGTTGTCGATGACCTTGCTGGAACTGGCGATGCTGCCGCTGCCCGAAAGAGCCAGCGTGCCTTCGCTGCCGATGGTCGTGGCACCGGTATAGGTGTTGGTACCCGAGAGCGTTTCGGTACCGCCGTTGACGCTGACCCCGCCGCTGCCAGCGATCACACCCGAGAAGGTGTCGCCAGCATTGGTCAGCGTGAGGTCCTTGCTGCCGAGCGTCACATTGCCGGAGCCGGCCAGCGATTGGATCGAAGCCCCGCTGGTGGTACCCGAAATATCGAATATGCCATTGTCGGTGACCTTGCTGGAGCTCGCGATGCTGCCATTGCCCGACAGCGCCAGCGTCCCTTCGCTGCCGATGGTCGTTGCACCGGTGTAGGTGTTGGTGCCCGAGAGCGTTTCGGTGCCGCCATCGACATTGACGCCACCGCTGCCACCGATCACGCCCGAGAAGGTGTCGCCAGCATTGGTCAGCGTCAGGTCCTTGCCGCCGAGCGCGACATTGCCGGAGCCGGCGAGCGACTGGATCGAAGCTCCGTTGGTCGTGCCCGAAATATCGAAGGTGCCGTTGTCGGTGACCTTGCTGGAACTGGCAATGCTACCGCTGCCCGAGAGAGCAAGCGTCCCTTCGCTACCGATGGTGGTGGCGCCGGTATAGGTGTTGGTACCCGACAGGGTTTCGATACCGCCGTTGACGTTGATCCCGCCCGAGCCAGCGATCACACCCGAGAAGGTGTCGCCAGCATTGGTCAGCGTCAGGTCCTTGCTACCGAGCGCGACATTGCCGGACCCGGCGAGCGACTGGATCGAAGCTCCGTTGGTCGTGCCCGAGATGTCGAAGGTGCCGTTGTCGGTCACCTTGCTGGAACTGGCGATGCTGCCATTGCCGGACAGCGCCAGGGTGCCGCCGTTGTCGATGGTGGTGGCGCCGGTGTAGGTGTTGGTGGCGCTGCTGACTACTTCGCCGCCACCCTTGACCTCCAGCGGGCCGGTGCCGGAGACGGTGCCCGTCAGGGTGACGGTGTGGCCGTTGCTGTCGAGCGCGCCGCCGGCATCCTGCAGCGTGATGTTCTTGCTGGTGGTAGTGTCCGCGCCGTACTGGAGCGTTCCGCCGGAGAATGACAGCGAGGACTGCGAATACGCGCCGCTGTTGGTGCTGAACACGGAGGGCGATACGTCGCCGCTGGTCGTGTCGAATACCGTCGAGGTGGGGGTGCCCACAGGCGTGCCGGTAAAGCTGCCGGCAATGCCGCTGACGTAGAGCACCGGGTCCACGCCGGTGTCGTTCCAGTTATAGGAAGCGAAGCCCAGCGTATAGACGCCCGACACGGGAATGGTGAAGCTGGTGGTGATCCAGGTGGTGGAGCCGTAGCTGCCGAGGATCAGCGTGTCCGACGAGGGGCCCGAGGTGTCGCCTGCCTGGCCCGTGCCGTTGCGGGCGAGCACATCTATCGATTCCGTGCCGTTGCCCGACACGGAAAACATCACGCCGTCGTTGAAAGGCTGGTAGTCCTGTGCGGCATAGGCCCAGGCGAAGGAGTAGGTGCCGGCAGCCAGGCTGACGGATTCGCTTAGCACGCCGAAGTTGGTCGCGTTGCCTCCCAGATACGACTGCAGGGTGGTGGCGTTGAGCCCGAGCAGGCTGGCGGCCTGGGCCGCCACGACCGTGCTGTCGGTGGGGGAGACGCGGGCCATCGTCTCGCCTTCGGCCGGGGTGAGGGAGAAGGGATTGCCGCCGATGTTGAAGGACTGGGTGGTGGTGAGCAACTGCACGTTGCCGCCCGTCGCCCAGCCGGTCAGGCCGTTGGAGAAGTCGATGATGGGGCTGGTTGCCCAACTGCTGCCGGCGCACAGGAAGGCGACCAGCGCGAGCGGCGTCGCCCGCAGGCCTGGCGTGGCCGCCAGGCGCCTGGCCGGAGTGGCGCCGGTGCGCCGCGCCTTGTCCACCGTGCCTTGGCCGGCGCTTTTTCCGTTCGAGCGTGCGCATTCCGATACCGCAACACGCATCCTGGCGGCCTTGTTCCAGACAAGGCGATAAATCTTGTTCATTCCAACCCCAATGGATCTCGATATTCCCTGTGCCTGTCGAGCAGACAGGAAAGGCGTGCTGATTCTGTATTGCCGGGTATATCGAAAATGGTCCCGATTCTGTTTTTATGATGCTGCTGGCGTGGTAGAGAAAATGTGGAATCCCGCTATGTCTTTTCCTTTCGCTGCGGTTTGTCGGTGGTGGTTGCGCTGATGGGCTGGCGGCGATGCGGTCAGGCGCCGCGCCGGCCATGGCGGGCGATCGGCCGTGTCTCCATCGAGGGGAGGCGCCACGGCATTGCGGGCAGGGGAAGCCGGGGAAAATCGATTGCCATCATTTACTTGCGAGCAGTTCCGAAGCGGTAAATGGCGGCAGGGCCAGCTGTGCCGCGCTGATTAACTGGTAATGACCGCATAAACCCACAAGCGACGATTTTGCTGGAGCGCGCCGGTTTCCGATCCCCTCCGAAGGCTGGCCCACCGTGAAGGGGGGAACCAAGAAAGGCAGGCGGCGCACCGGGCACTGCGGGGCTGGCCGCATGCCGCGCTCCGGCGCCCCCGGCGCCCATGTCCGGAGCGCACCGGATTCTTGTCCGTTTCCAACGGAACGCCGGGTGCCTTTCCCTGTCTATGTTGAGCATCCACGCTACAATGCTGCCGCGCACCATCCATGCGCCGCTTGCATCAAGCGGTTGCCGCGCCACCTGGACCGCCCCTGTTTTTACCCTCGTCTTCGCCCCCAGACCGATGCGATCCCTGCTGTTCCTGCTCACCGCCTTGTGCCTGTCTCTGCTGTCCTTCGGGGCGGCGGCGAACGTGCATGCCGGCGGCGCGCAGCCCGAGGCGGCGCGCGCGGAGGCGTTCGCCGCGGCGGTGCCGCGCGCGCTCGACGGGCTGGACGGCGTCGCCGATCCCGGCCGCGTGGTGGCGCCCGGCGACGACGGCCTGATGGCCGAGGCGGAGCCCGAAACGGTGGCGGTGGCGGAGGACGAGCCGCCCGGCTACTGCGAGATCTGGTCCGCCGACCTGCTCGATCCGCTCGACCTGCTCGACGAGATCGAGGAATCCAGCGCGCTGTTCGTGCTGCCCGCCGTGCGCGTTTCGCCGCCGCCCATCGCGCGCGCGCGGCCGTTCCCCGCACCTCCGGCACCGTTGCCGGCGGCGTTCTTCAAGCCGCCCATCTCCCTGATCTGACAGCCCCGGCAATCCCGGCGCGCATCGCGCGCGCCCGGGATGCGTTCCCATTGCCTGGGCGCCCCGGTCCGCTCGCCACCGCGCGCGCGGACTGACTGCCGCCGCGCGCCGTGCGCGCGCCGGTGGCGGGCGCGCAGCCGTCTTGCCTGCCCCCTTTCGTCATGCAGATCAAACAGATCAGACAGATCACGATGTATTCCGTGGTGGCGTTGCTGCCGCTCGGCGCCTTGCCGGCGCTGGCGGCGCAGACGTTCACCTTGCCCGAGCTGCTGTCCTTGTCGCAGTCCACCAACAAGGGTGTCGAGGCGGCCCAGGCCGGCGTCGACGCCGCCAGTGCCGCCGTGACCAGCGCGCGGGCCTATCCCAATCCGCAGGTGGAGGTGCTGTACGGCCGGCTGTCGCCGCGCAGCGCCGGCGTGGCCGGCGGCCCCGCGCCGACCGTGGCGATCACCCAGAAACTGGACTATCCACAGCAGCGCCGGCTGCGCGCCGACATGGCCGGGCGCAGCCTGGAGGCCACCGAGGCGGGCCGCCAGGCGTTCCGGGCCGAGCTGGCCGCGCGCGTCAAGACCGCGTATTTCGAGGTGCTGCGCCGCGAGACCGAGCAGGCCGCGGCGCAGGACGACCTGGCCATGATGCGGCAGATCCACGACCGCGCGCGCCTGCGCGTGGAGGTGGGCGAGGCGCCGCGCTACGAGCTGATCAAGGCCGAGACCGAATTGCTGAGCGCGCAGAAGACGCTGCAGAGCGCGCACCTGCGCGTCAAGCAGGCCAAGGCGGCGCTGCGCCAGCAGGTCGGCGGCGCCATGCCGGCCGACTACGCGGTGGCCGGCAGCCTGAGCCAGCAGGCGCCGCTGCCGGCCTTGCCGGTGCTGCGCGACACCCTGGGCGGCAGCAATGCCGAGCTGGCCCAGCGCCGCCTCGAGGCGGACCGCGCCAGCCTGGCGGTGGACTACCAGCGTTCGCTGCGGCTGCCCGAGCTGGCCGTGCGCGCCAGCGCCGCGCGCGAGCCGGACAACACCGTCTCGCAGGTCGGCCTGACCCTGACCATCCCGCTGTGGGACCGCCGCACGGGCCCGGTGGGCGAGGCCACCGCGCAGGCGATCCAGGCCCGCACCGCGCTGGAGCTGCGCGAGTTCGAGCTGCGGCAGGAACTGGAAACCGCCTACCGCCAGTACGAGATCACGCAGGCGCAGGTCGGCGCGCTGGAGGGCGGCATCGTGCGCCAGGCGGAGTCGGCGCTGGCGGTGGCCGAGTCGGCCTACCGCTTCGGCGAGCGCGGCATCCTCGATTACCTGGACGCCCAGCGCGTGCTGCGCGGCGCGCGCAGCGACCTGATCGCGGCCCAGTACGAATTGCAGACCGCCACCATCCAGATCGAGAAGCTGCTGTCGAGCGTGCCCGGCGATGCCGCGGCGGCGCCGGCTCTCGCGCCATCTGTGGCGCCATCTCTGGCGTCACCTCCCGCAGCGTCTCCCGCTTCCACGGCACCTACGGAACCCAACTAAGCATGCGTCCCCATTTCCTTCTTTCCCTGACGGCAACCGCAGCCCTGCTGTTCTCCCTGGCCGGCTGCTCCGACGATCCCGCGCCCGCCGCCGAGGCGCCCAAGCTGCCGCCGGGCGTGGTCAGGCCCGAGCCGGCCCTGCAGCAGACGCTCAAGGTGGCGCCGGTGGCCACCAGCGCCTTCAGCGAGGTGCTGCGCGTGGCCGGCCGCATCGATTTCGACGAGCAGCGCGTGGCGCGCATCGGCGCCAGCGTGACCGGTCGCGTGACCGATCTCTACGGCATCCTCGGCCAGGAGGTCAAGGCCGGGCAGGTGCTGGCGCGCCTGCACAGCAGCGAGCTGGGCACGGCGCAGCTGGCCTTCCTCAAGGCCGAGTCGCAGACCGATCTGCAGGCCCGCAACGCCGAGCGCGCGCGCCAGCTGTTCGCCGCCGACGTGATCGGCCGCGGCGAGCTGCAGCGGCGCGAGAGCGAGCTGGCGATCGCCTCGGCCGAGATGCGCGCCTACCGCGACCAGCTGCGCGTGCTGGGCATGTCGGCCGCGGCGGTGGCGCAACTGGCCAGGAGCGGCAGCATCGATTCGTATTCGCCGGTGTTCTCCAGCATCAGCGGCACGGTGGTGGAGCGCAACGTGGCGCAGGGCCAGGTGGTGCAGCCGGCCGACGCGCTCTACACCGTGGCCGACCTGTCGCGCGTGTGGGTGGTGGCGGAGGTGCCCGAGCAGCAGGCCGCGCTGGTGGCCGAAGGCCAGAGCGTGGACATCGAGGTGCCTTCGCTGGGCAACGGCGCCGGCCGCAAGCAGATCACCGGCAAGCTGATCTACGTGGGCCGCACGGTGAACCCGCAGACGCGCACGGTGCTGGTGCGCACCGAGCTGGAGAACAAGGAGGGCCGCCTCAAGCCCGCCATGCTGGCCAGCATGCTGATCAACAGCGCGCCGACCGAGCAGCTGGTGATCCCCGAGTCGGCCATCGTGCGCGACGGCAACGACGAGCAGGTCTACGTGGAGCTGCCCGGCGGCCAGTACCGCCTGGCCAAGGTCAGGCTGGGCGCGGAGAGCGACGGCATGCGCGTGGTCCACAGCGGCGTGAAGGCCGGCGACCGCGTGGTGGTGGATGGCGCCTTCCATCTGGACAACGAGCGCAAGCGCCTGGAACAGGGATAAGCGGCCATGATGAAATCCCTTGTGGAAGCCGCCATCAAGCAGCGGCTGGTGGTGTGCGTGCTGGCGGTGGTGCTGTTCTTCTTCGGCCTGCGCGCGGCCACCAAGTTGTCGGTGGATGCGTTTCCCGACGTGACCAACGTGCAGGTGCAGATCGCCACCGAGGCCACCGGCCGCTCGCCGGAGGAGGTGGAGCGCTTCGTCACCGTGCCGATCGAGATGGCCATGACGGGCCTGCCCGGCCTGGAGGAGATGCGCTCGCTCAACAAGGCGGGCCTGTCGCTGATCACGCTGGTCTTCACCGACGCGACCGACGTGTACTTTGCCCGCCAGCTGGTGATGGAGCGCCTGATCGAAGTGGGCGGGCGCATGCCCGAGGGCGTGACGCCGGTGCTGGGCCCGGTCTCCACCGGCCTGGGCGAGGTCTACCAGTACACGCTCGACCGCGCCGACGACGGCAGCCGCGCGCTGACCACGGACGAGCTTTCCGAGCGCCGCATCGCCCAGGACTGGGTGGTGCGCCCGCTGCTGCGCTCGATTCCCGGCGTGGCCGAGATCAACTCGCAGGGCGGCTACGTCAGGCAGTACCAGGTGCTGGTCAACCCGGAGCGCATGCGCCACTACCAGATCACGCTGCAGCAGGTCTACCAGTCGCTGGCGCGCAACAACGCCAACTCCGGCGGCGGCGTGCTGCCGCACTACGCCGAGCAGTACCTGATCCGCGGCGTGGGCCTGGCCAGGGGCGTGGACGACATCGGCAGCATCGTGCTCAAGGAGGTGGCCGGCACGCCGGTGTACGTGCGCGACGTGGCCGACGTGGCGGTGGGGCACGAGGTGCGGCAGGGCGCGCTGGTCAAGAACGGCGAGACCGAGGCCGTGGGCGGCATCGTGATGATGATGCGCGGCGGCAACGCCAAGGAAGTGGTGAGCCGCGTCAAGGCCCGCGTGGCCGAGATCAACGAGCGCGGCATGCTGCCCGGCAAGCTGCAGATCGTGCCGTACTACGACCGCAGCGAACTGGTGGACTCTGCCTTGTGGACCGTGACCAAGGTGCTGCTCGAAGGCGTGGTGCTGGTGGTGATCGTGCTGTTCCTGTTCCTCGGCGACGTGCGCTCGTCGGTGATCGTGCTGGCCACGCTGGTGCTCACGCCGCTGCTGACCTTCATGGTGATGAACCAGGTGGGCCTGTCGGCCAACCTGATGTCGCTGGGCGGGCTGGCCATCGCCATCGGCCTGATGGTGGACGGCTCGGTGGTGGTGGTGGAGAACGCCTTCGAGCGGCTCGGCTACCGCGAGAAATCGCGCCTGAGCAAGACCGAGATCCTGGTCAAGGCGGTGCAGGAGGTGGCCACGCCGGTGATCGTGGGCGTGGGCATCATCATCCTGGTGTTCCTGCCGCTGATGACGCTCAAGGGCATGGAGGGCAAGATGTTCGCGCCGCTGGCGTTCACCATCTCGATCGCGCTGGCGATCTCGCTGCTGCTGTCGCTCACGCTCTCGCCGGTGCTGGCGTCCTACCTGCTCAAGGGCGGCTCCGAGCACGACACGCGCCTGATCGCGTTCATGAAGCGCCATTACCTGCGCATGCTGCGCTGGGCGCTGGCCAACAGCCGCAAGACCGTGATCGGCGCGGTGGCGGCGTTCGGCGCCACCCTCGCGATCGTGCCGCTGCTGGGCACGTCCTTCATCCCCGAGATGAAGGAAGGCTCGATCGTACCCGCGCTCGACCGCGTGCCCAACATCTCGCTGGAGGAATCCATCAAGCTGGAGATGGCGGCCAACAAGCTGGTGTTGTCGGTGCCGGGCGTGAAGTCGGTGGTGTCCGGCGTGGGCCGCGGCGAAAGCCCGGCCGACCCGCAGGGCCAGAACGAGTCCACGCCCATCGCCAGCCTCAAGGACCGCGACGAGTGGCCCGACGGCTGGACCCAGGACGACATCGCCAACGGCATCCGCGAGAAGCTCAAGGCCATCCCCGGCGTGCAGATCGTGATGGCGCAGCCGATCTCCGACCGCGTCGACGAGATGGTCAGCGGCGTGCGCTCGGACGTGGCGGTGAAGGTGTTCGGCGACGACCTCGACAAGCTGCGCGACCTCGCCGGCGAGATCGCGCGCGTGGCCGGCGGCATCCCGGGCTCGCAGGACGTGCGCATCGAGCGCATCTCCGGGCAGCAGTACCTGTCCATCGAGATCGACCGCCAGGCGATCGCGCGCTACGGCCTGAACGTGTCCGACATCCACGACATCATCGAGATCGCCATCGGCGGCAAGCGCGCCACCGACATCTTCGAGGGCGAGCGCCGCTTCGCCGCGGCGGTGCGCCTGCCCGCGGACTTCCGCGACAACGTGCAGGCCATCCGCCAACTGCTGGTGGCCACGCCCAACGGCGTCCAGGTGCCGCTGCAGAGCGTGGCGAAGATCGAGGTGACGGACGGCCCGGCGCAGATCAGCCGCGAGATGGCCAAGCGCCGCGTGGTGGTGATGATCAACGTCAAGGACCGCGACCTGGGCGGCTTCGTCGCCGAACTGCAGCAGGCGGCCGGCAGCAAGGTCAAGCTGCCCGAGGGCTATTACCTCGAGTGGGGCGGCCAGTTCCAGAACATGGAACGCGCGATGGGCCACCTGAAGATCATCGTGCCGGTCACGGTGGCGGCGATCTTCTTCTTGCTGTTCCTGCTGTTCAACTCGCTGCGCTTCGCCACGCTCATCATCACCGTGCTGCCGTTCGCCTCCATCGGCGGCATCATCGGCCTGTTCGTCACCGGCGAATACCTGTCGGTGCCGGCCTCGGTGGGCTTCATCGCGCTGTGGGGCATGGCCGTGCTCAACGGCGTGGTGCTGGTGTCCTACATCCGCACGCTGCGCGACTCGGGCCTGCCGCTCGACGACGCGGTGGTGCAGGGCGCGGCCCAGCGCTTCCGCCCGGTCATGATGACCGCCACCATCGCCATGCTGGGGCTGGTGCCGTTCCTGTTCTCCACGGGGCCGGGCTCGGAGGTGCAGC
Source organism: Cupriavidus sp. WS (assembly GCF_000395345.1). NCBI lineage: Bacteria > Pseudomonadati > Pseudomonadota > Betaproteobacteria > Burkholderiales > Burkholderiaceae > Cupriavidus > Cupriavidus sp. WS. The sequence goes on from NZ_AQPL01000308.1 coordinate 9,848, forward strand.
GCCCGCTGGCGGTGGTGGTGATCGGCGGGCTGATCACCTCGACGCTGCTCACGCTGGTGATGGTGCCGACGCTGTACCGCTGGTTCGACAACCGCGAGCCGGCGCCGCGCAAGGACGTGTCGGTGTGAGGCCGTGCGGGCCGCCGGCGGCGGCCTGCCGTGCTTGGCATGCGCGGGCCGCCTAGTGTGGCGGAGTCGGTGGCCCGCGCAAAATCACTGGACAATCGCCGCGGTTGTTGTACAATCCGGGCCTTCGTTTGCATCGGTTTCCATCGGTTGCCGCTGCATCGGTCGTTGTTCCCCGATAGCTCAGTCGGTAGAGCGCCGGACTGTTAATCCGTAGGTCCCTGGTTCGAGCCCAGGTCGGGGAGCCAAGAAATTCGAGGGCCTGCAGCGTTGCCGCTGCAGGCCCTTTTTTCATTTCCGGATGCGGGTGCGCGCCGCGGTCCGTCCCGGCCGGGACGGCTCCGCGTTCAGGCCTCGAAGGCGAACGGGCTGACGCCGGTCCGCCCGTAGCCCTCCTGCGCGACGGCGGCGTCGAGCGCGAGCGTGGCGAGGTCGTCCGCGCAGACTTCCACGTGTTCGTCGCGCTCGCGGTAGAAGGCCTTGAGGTAGCCGTGGCAGTCGCCGCAGCTCTCGGCCTTGACCGGCGCCTCGAGGTCGTCGAGGCTCCAGTAGTCCAGCTTGGCGGCGCTGCCGCAGTTGGAGCACTTCGAGCGCACCATGTGCCAGCGGGTCTCGCACAGCGGGCAGTGGAGATAGCGCAGGCCGGCGCGGTCGCCGTTCATGATGAGGCTGCCGGCCGGCGCGCAGCCGCACAGCGGGCAGAGGCTGCTTTCCTGCCGCGAGGCCGGCGCCTGGGGTTCGGCCAGGACGAAATCGGCGTACTGCGCCGCGGTGAGCGACAGCGCGGTCCAGAGGAACAGCGCGGCGCCCGCGCCGATCTCGCCGGACTTGCCGTCGAGCAGTTTCGCCGCCATCTGCGCCCGCGCCGCGTCGTCAGCGCGGCGCAGCGGCTCGAGCGCGTCGAGCACGCTCTGCGGCGCGGTCGCGCGCGCGTGGTCGAGCAGCTGGCCGAGCGCGGCCATCCAGTACGACCGCACGGGCTCTTCGTCCAGGCCGGCGCGCACCGGGCCGCTCGCGCCGTCGCGCGGGCCGGTGGTTGCCGGCCGCGGCAGCGGCTCGCCGAGAAGCAGCTCGCGCTGCCGGTCGACCAGCGCCGCGATGAAGCGCAGGTAGCCGGCTTCCGGATGGTCCGCGGCCAGGTGCCGCAGGCGGGCGGAGCGGTGCGCGTAGAGCACGTCCAGTTTCGGCCGCAGCAGCGGCTCGATGTCCTTGACGCCGGGGCTGCGCTTGTCCAGCGCGACGGTGTCCGTGACGGGCCGGTTCATCGCCGGCGTCCGTCGGACTTGCCGGCGCCGGCGATCTCGTCGTACCAGCGGTCGTGGTGATGCCGCGCCCAGGCGCGCGACACGTAGCCGGTCAGCATGCCGGAGATCGAGCCGCGCACCCAGATCGCCAGGTAGACGTGGCCGGCGATCAGGAGCACCAGCCCGATGCCCGCCATCGCATGCAGCAGCAGCGCCAGGCGGATCACGGGGATCGGGAAGTACCCGGAGAAGTAGCGGCGCCAGATGACCAGGCCGCTGGCCAGCAGCGCGGCGATGGCCAGCATGATGAGCCAGAACAGCACCTTCTGGCCGGCGTTGTACTTGCCGATGCGCAGCTTGTGCGCGGCGGGCGTGTTGAGCACCACCGCCTTCACGTTGCGGAACCAGAGGCGGTCGCTCTTGACCAGCACGTTGTGATGGGCGAAGCGCGCGAACATGAAGGCGAGCAGGATGAACACCAGGACGCCCAGGAACGGGTGCAGCACGCGCGCGAGCTGCGGCGTGCCGAGCACGCCCGACAGCCAGCTCAGGCTGGGGAAGAACCACGACAGGCCGGACAGCGCCACGGGAATGAAGCAGGCCACCATCAGCCAGTGGCACAGGCGCTCGGCGAACCCGGTGCGCAGGATCGGTTCTTTTTCGGTCATGGCGTCACTCCTCCGTCGCCGCGGTCTTGCGGCTGGCCGCCTGCGGGTCGTCCGGCTCGTCGTCCGGCGCCTTGGGGACGTTGGGCCCCACGCCCACGTAGTGGGTGAGGAAGCCCGCCACGGTCGCGGCGAAGGCCAGGCCGGCCACGGGCTTGAGCCAGTCCTTCCAGCCCCGGACCATCGCGCTGATCTTCGGGTCGCGCGGCAGCTTGTGGTACAGCTCGGGCTTGTCCGCGTGCTGGAGCACGTACATGACGTGGGTGCCGCCGACGCCTTGCGGGTCATAGAGCCCGGCGCCGTCGTAGCCGCGCGTCTTCAGTTCCTCGACGCGGCTCGCGCCGAGCACCTTCATGTCTTCCTTGCTGCCGAAGCTGATGGCGCCGGTGGGGCAGGTCTTCACGCATGACGGTTCCTGTCCCACGCCGACGCGGTCGGAGCACAGCGTGCACTTGTAGGCCTTGTTGTCCTGCTTGCTGATGCGCGGCACGTCGAACGGGCAGCCCGCCACGCAGTAGCCGCAGCCGATGCAGTGTTCCGACTGGAAGTCGACGATGCCGTTGGCGTACTGGACGATCGCGCCGGGGCTCGGGCACGCCTTCAGGCAGCCCGGGTCCTCGCAGTGCATGCAGCCGTCCTTGCGGATCAGCCATTCCAGCTTGCCGTTCTCGTGCTCGACCTCGTCGAAGCGCATCAGCGTCCAGGTCTGCGGGCTGAGGTCGGCCGGGTTGTCGTAGACGCCGACGTTGTGGCCGACCTCGTCGCGCAGGTCGTTCCACTCGGAGCAGGCCACCTGGCAGGCCTTGCAGCCGATGCACACGGACACGTCGATGAGCTTGGCCACCTCGGTCTGGTGCTCGCGGGCGCGCGGCGCCGGCGTGAAGTTGCTGGTCGCCGAGCGCCGGATGATGTTCTGGGATTGCATGGACATGGCGGTCAGGCTTTCTCGATGTTGACCAGGAAGGCTTTGTATTCGGGGGTTTGCGAATTGGCGTCGCCCACGCTCGGGCTGAGCGTGTTGGCGAGGAAGCCCTTGCGCGTCGCGCCCTCGTAGCCCCAGTTGCAGGGAATGCCGATCTGCTCGAGATCCTGGCCGGCGACCTTCAGCGTCTTCACCCGCTTGGTGACTACTGCCTTGGCCTTGATGTACCCGCGCTTGGTCGTGATCTTGACCATGTCGCCGTGGGCGATGCCCTTGCGGGCCGCGAGCGCGGTGCCGATCTCCACGAACTGCTCCGGCTGCATGATGGCGTTCAGGCGGGAGTGCTTGGTCCAGTGGCGGAACAGCTCCGTCAGGCCGTAGGTGGTGGCCACGTACGGGAACTCGTCGCGGGTGCCCATGCGCTTGCGGTCATTGGGGAGGACGCGCGCGGTTGGGTTGTACGTCACCGCCGGATGCAGCGGGTTGCTCACCAGCGGGCTCTCGATCGGCTCGTAGTGCTCGGGGAACGGGCCGTCGACCATGCCGCCGACCGAGAACAGGCGTCCCACGCCTTCGGGCAGCATGATGAACGGGCTCACGCCGCTGCCCGGCGCCGCCGTCGCGGGGTAGTCGGGCACGTCGCTGCCGGACCAGCGCCGGCCATCCCACGACACGATGATGCGCTCGGGGTCCCACGGCTTGCCCATCGGGTCGAGCGAGGCGCGGTTGTACAGGATGCGGCGGTTGGCCGGCCAGGCCCAGGCCCAGCCGGGCGTGGCGCCGTGGCCGGTGTCGGTGTTGTCGCGCCGGGCCATCTGGTTGCCGGCCTGGGTCCAGGAGCCGCAGAAGATCCAGTTGAAGCTGGCGGTCGAGCCGTCGTCGCGCAGCTGCCCGAATTCGGACAGCAGTTCGCCCTTGCGCGCGAAGATCTGGCCCTGGTCGTCGCGCAGGTCTTCGAGCGCGTAGCCGTTGGCTTCCTTGGCGACTTCCTCCGGCTCCGGGTTGTACGGGTCCTGGTAGTCCCACGTCATGTTCAGCACCTGCTCGGGGCAGGCGCCGCCTTCCTTCGCATAGAGCTCGCGCATCTTCATGAAGATGCCGCCGAGGATGCGGCCGTCGTGGCGCGCTTCGGCGGGCGGCTCGGCGCCGGCGAAATGCCACTGCAGCCAGCGGCCGGAATTGACGATCGCGCCGTTTTCCTCGGCGAAGCAGGAGGAGGGCAGGCGGAACACCTCGGTCTGGATCGCGGCCGGGTCGACGTCGTTGAACTCGCCGTGGTTGCGCCAGAACGTCGAGGTCTCGGTCTGCAGCGGGTCGATGATGACGAGGAACTTGAGCTTGGCCAGCGAGGCGCGGATCTTGTTGGAGTCCGGCATCGCGGCGATGGGGTTGAAGCCCTGCGCGATGTAGCCGTTGACCTTGCCTTCGTACATGCGGTCGAAGAAGGCCAGCATGTCGTAGCTCTTGTCCCACTTGGGCAGCCAGTCGTAGCCCCAGTCGTTGGCGCGCGTGGCGTGCTCGCCGTAGAGGCTCTTCATCAGGCTGACGAAGAACTTGGGCGTGTTCTTGTAGTAGTTCACCTGGCCGGGCAACTGCTCGGCGGGCGTGCTGGCGTCCAGGTACTGCTTCAGCGTCTGCTGGCTGTCCGAGGGCAGGTTGAGGTAGCCCGGCAGGCGCAGCGACAGCAGGCCCAGGTCGGTGTAGCCCTGGATGTTCGAGTGCCCGCGCAGCGCGTTCACGCCGCCGCCGGCCATGCCGATATTGCCGAGCAGCAGCTGGATCATCCCCGAGCCGCGGATGATCTGCGCGCCGCTGCTGTGGTGCGTCCAGCCCAGCGCGTAGAGGAACGTCGCGGTGCGGTTGGGCGCGCTGGTCGAGGCCATGATCTCGCAGATCCGCAGGAAGTCTTCCTGCGGCGTGCCGCAGATGGCCGAGACCATTTCCGGCGTGTAGCGCGCGACGTGCGCCTTGAGCAGGTTGAAGACGCAGCGGGGATGCGCAAGCGTCGGGTCCTGCAGCGCGTGGCCGTTGGCGTCCAGCTCGTAGAGCCAGGTGCGGTTGTCGTACTTGCCGGCGGCGCTGTCGAAGCCGCTGAACAGGCCTTCGTCGAAGCGGTAGCCCTCGCTGACGATCAGGCTGGCGTTGGTGTAGGCCTTGACGTACTCGTGCTGGATCTTGTCGTGGTCGAGCAGGTACTTGACCATGCCCATCAGGAAGGCCACGTCCGAGCCGGCCCGGATCGGCGCGTAGATGTCCGCGACCGACGCGCTGCGGTTGAAGCGCGGGTCCACCACGATCACCTTGGCGCCGTTGCGGATCTTGGCCTCGATGACCCACTTGAAGCCGACCGGGTGCGCCTCGGCGGGGTTGCCGCCCATGATGAGGATGACGTTGGCGTTCTTGATGTCGACCCAGTTGTTGGTCATCGAGCCGCGGCCGAACGTCGGCGCCAGCGCCGACACGGTGGGCGCGTGGCACACGCGGGCCTGGCAGTCCAGGCCGAGGATGCCCAGCGCCCGCGCGAACTTGAAGTCGAGGATGCCGGTCTCGTTGCTGGCCGCCGACGAGGCCAGCATGCCGCTCGACAGCCAGCGGTTGACCAGCTCGCCCTTCTCGTTGCGCGCGATGAAGTTCTTGTCGCGGTCGTCCTTGAGCAGGCGGGCGATGCGCGTGGTGGCCTCGTCCCAGCTGATGCGCTTCCATTCGTTGGAACCGGGCGCCCGGTATTCCGGGTATTTCAGGCGGTTCTCGCTATGAATGAAATCGACCAGGCCGGCGCCCTTGGGGCAGAGCGAGCCGCGGCTGACCGGATGGTCGGGATCGCCTTCGATGTGGAAGATGCTGGCCTTGGCGTTCTTGGCGCCGTCTCCCGTGCTGTACATCAGGAGGCCGCAGCCGACCGAGCAATAGGTGCAGTTGTTGCGGGTTTCCCTGGCGCGCAGCAGCTTGTACTGCCGGATGTCGGCCGCCCTTGCCGGACTGGGCGCGAACCCGAGGGCCGTTGCCGTGGCGGTGGCCGCCCCTGCGCCGCATAACTTCAGAAACTGCCTTCGACCGAAATGCAGGTTCGCGCGTGTGTTCGCGCGTGTTTTGGGGGCTTCACTTTGCATTTGAATTGTATCCATACAGAAATTCGTATGTATGGATCTATAAAAGTTACGCGAACTGTAGATGAAATTTCCACGGATTGCCAGAGACAGGTCCTTGTGAACATAACTCGATGGCTAAAAAGTCACATATTTGACGTGTCTTGGCAGCAAATATGAGATAAAAGACATATTAGCGAAGCCAAAGCGACTTTTATCGATCCCGCCTTGCGCTGGGAAAGCCGTGTGGCGCTTTGCTGGCTTTGTCAAGTCATCTAGTCGTTTTATGTCCATGCAGTTCATGTCATGCTATGCTTTGACAGATTATTTTCCATACGTATTGATATTGTATGGATATGCATTGGATATACCTTGGACATCCACCGTGCCGGTCCGCGCCGATAGCCATCTGGCACCTCCGGCGGCCGCCTCGCGCGCATTACCGCGGGCATTGCCTGTAGCGCCGGGCCTGCGCGGCCCCGACGCGCGCGCCTGCCGTGCGTGATGCGCGTGCATGGGTGCGAGGCACAACGCCGGGCGACCCGGTGCGCGCGGATGCGTCTAAATGTCGCAATTAATTCGGAATGGAATTGATTTGGCCTATTGGGATAAAAGTTATTTTTCATCGCGCAAAAATTGGCCCATGAAATAATTGAAAAAAATAACCAGATCACAAGGGGTTCGATATGCTGTTTTCCAGAATGCGGGTAAGCGCGCGGCTTTACGCCGGATTTGGCCTGATCTTCGCCGTGCTCGTCGCGGTGACCGCGGTGGCGATGGTCAAGGTAGACGTCATCAAGAGCGCGCTGCATGCGAACAGCGAGCGCCATGCGGTGATCCAGCGCTATGCGATCAATTTCCGCGGTTCCGCGCATGACCGCTCGATCGCGGTGCGCGACGTGGTCCTGGCCGCAACGCCCGCCGAGCGCCAGAAGCAGGTCGATTTCATCGCGGCCAGGGCTCGCTTCTACGCCGACTCGACCGCGGGCATCGAGTCGCTGCTGGCCTCCACCCGGACCTCGCAGGAGGTGCTGGCGCTGTATCGCGACATTCGCGCGGCCGAGGCTGCCGCGGTGGCCACCACCAATGCGATCATCGCGGGAACCGCCGCCGATGCGCTTTCGCAGCCGGCTATCCGCGAATTATTGTGGGAGCGCGCAAAACCGCAATACGAGCAATGGCTGGCCACCATCAACCGGCTTATCGATTTCGAGGAAAAGCGCATTCGCCAGGAAAATGACACGGCATTGTCCGAGGCTGGTGGTTTCCTGAATCTGATGCTGACCGCGCTGGCGCTCGCACTGGTCATCAGCGCGCTGGTGGCGTGGCGGGTATCGCGCAGCATCCTGCAGCAGCTGGGCGCGGAGCCGAGCGCGCTGGCCGAAGTCGCCAGGAATGTCTCGGAAGGCGACCTCAGCCCCTATGCCGATGGCCGGCAGGCGCCGCCGGGCAGCGTGCTGGCGTCGCTGTCGGTCATGCGCGAAAGCCTGGCCGGCGTGGTCGGCGACGTGCGCTCGGCATCGGATGTGCTGGCCACCGATTCGACCGGCATCGTGGAAGGCAACAGCGGCCTGATGCGGCGCACCGAGGCGCAGGCCGCCAGCCTGCAGCAGACCGCCGCGTCGATGAGCCAGATGACGGGCATCGTCCGCAACAACGCGGAGTCCGCCCGCCAGGCGGCCCAGCTCGCCGTTGCCGCCAACGAGGCGGCGCAGAAGGGCGGCGCGGCGGTCGGGCAGGTCGTCTCGACCATGAGCGAGATCGCGGCGAGCTCGAAGAAGATCGCGGACATCATCGGCGTGATCGACGAAATCGCCTTCCAGACCAACCTGCTCGCGCTGAACGCGGCGGTGGAGGCGGCGCGCGCGGGCGAGCAGGGGCGCGGATTCGCCGTGGTCGCGGGCGAGGTGCGGCGGCTCGCGCAGCGCTGCGCGGGCGCGGCCAGGGAGATCAAGACGCAGATCGACGCCAGCGTCTCCAGGGTCGAGGCCGGCTCCAGCCTGGTCGGCGCCACCGGCACGACGATGGCCGACATCGTGAGCCAGGTCCAGCGGGTTGCCGCGCTGATCGCGGAGATCAGCGCCGCGACCAGCGAGCAGACCGAGGGCATCGCGCAGGTCAGCGACGCCGTCACCCAGCTCGATCAGGTGACGCAGGAGAACGCGGTGCTGGTCGAGCAGAGCGCCAGCGCGGTCGACGGGCTCAGGCACCAGGCGGCGCATCTGGCGCAGGTCGTGAGCGTGTTCAAGCTCGGCGGCCGGGCGCCGGCGCCGGCCCTGGCGGCGGCGTAGTGGCCGCGCAGCACGGGCCCGCAGCCATGACGACGCCTGCCGATCCGGTTTCCCGCGTGCCCGCGGGCCAGTCCGCGGACTTGCGCGCCGGCGACGAGCCGCCGTCTCCGGCGCAGCGGCGCAGGTTCGCCTTGGTCATGGCCGCCGGCGGCGTCTTCGTCGCGCTGCTGCTGGGCGCCTTCGTCTTCGGCGTCTCGCGCCCGCAGACCGCGGCGGCCGAGGCGGCCGAGCGCCACGCCGTCGCGCAGTGCTGGCGCCGCAGCCAGGCGGCGGCGTCGCCGGCCTCCCGCAGCTTCCAGGCGGAAGCCTGCCGGGAGATGGAAAAGCAGTTCCGCAGCAAGTTCCGGCGCGCGCCCTGACTGCGCGCGCCGGTGGAGCGTATTCGCATGTCCCTTTCTTCAGCGGACGCCGGCAGCCAGCCGGCGCTTCCTTTCCTGCGCCGCCGGGCGGTGGTGGTGTTCCTGTGCGTCGCGGTCGCCATCCTCACCGCGACCGGGGTCGGCTTGTGGCGCTACTTCGGCGTGGGCGGCCTGCGCACCTACGCCGATCGCGCCGTGGTGTTCGGCGATGCCGACCTGCGCCTGCCGCCGGAACTGGCCGGCAACACCGGCCGCATCCGGGTGGTCCATTTCTGGGACCCGGACTGCACCACCTGCAACAAGGAGACCGACGCGCACCTGAACTACCTGATGCAGATGTACCGCAACGCCAAGGTCGACTTCTACAGCGTGCAGAAGCCGGGCACGCATGGCGTGCTGGCGCCGTTCCTGCAAGGCAAGCTCAGGCCGCTGGCGCGCATCGAAGGCATGGAGCGGCTGCCGGCCAGCCCGTCGATGGCGATCTGGGCGGCCGATGGCCGGCTGGCGTACGCCGGGCCCTACAGCCAGGGGCTGGTGTGCAGCTCGGCCAACAGCTTCGTCGAGCCGATCCTCGACAAGCTCGTCGCCGGGCAGCGGGTCGAGCCGTTCTCGATGCTGGCGGTCGGGTGTTACTGTCCCTGGAGCGCGACGCCGGACGGCGCCCGGTAGAAGTCCACCGACATCGCGAAGCTCAGCACGGTGATGATGGCGATGGAGGCGAAGAACAGCTTGCGCGCCCACCGCCGCTGGTCGCCGGCGGTGCGGCCCGCCAGCCCCAGCCTGAACCAGTAGATGCCGCTCGCCAGCGCGGCGAGCATGTACAGCCATCCGGTATAGCCCAGGACGCCGAGCATCAGCGTGGCGCCGGTGAACGCGGCGATGTAGGCGACGATGTGCCGCCTGGCCGCGGGCAGGCCCCTGACCACCGGCAGCACCGGGATCGCCGCGGCGCGGTAGTCGGCGGCGCGGAAGATGGCGATGGCGTAGGAATGCGGCATCTGCCACAGGCTGAACATCACCAGCAGCGTCAGCGCGGCCGCGTCGAAGCGCCCGCTTGCCGCGCAATAGCCCACCACCGGCGGCATCGCCCCCGAGATGCTGCCCACCAGCGTGCCGTGCACGGAGCTGCGCTTGAGGCAGAGCGTGTACGCGCCCACGTAGACCGCGTAGCCGATCGTCACGAGCGCCACCGGCATGACCTGCCGGGTGGCCGCGTAGAGCAGGCCGGCGCCCGCCAGCCCCAGCACGCACGCGTAGAGCAGGGCCAGCGGCATGGGCACCGCGCCGGTGACCATCGGGCGGTTGCGGGTGCGCGCCATCAGGCCGTCGATGTCGCGGTCGACGATGTTGTTGACCACGCAGCCCGAAGCAATCACCAGCGCGACGCCCAGCGCCACGAGGCAGCCCCTGGTCCAGTTGATGTCTCCCCGCGAGGCGAGCAGGAAGCCGCCCGTCACGGAGATCATGTTGCCCATCACGATGCCGGGCTTGGTGAGTTGAAGATAGGGGCGATACATGGTTTCGGGATGCGGGGGGCGCGGCGCGGGCCGTGGCCTCAGTTGATCATCATGTTGTAGTGCATGCTCCAGATGATCCAGACCGACAGCGCCACGATGATGAAGAGGATGACCAGGGTGAACACGAAGCTGATCAGGTTCCAGCCGCCTTCGGACGAGCGGTTCATGTGCAGGAAGAAGACCAGCTGCACCACGAGCTGCGCGACCGCGAACGCCACCGCCAGCAGCAGCGTGGCCGGGCGCGACAGCACCGGGTGCATGATCAGCGCGAACGGGATCACGGTGAGGATGGCCGACAGCGCGAAGCCGATGTTGTAGGAGCGCGCGCTGCCGTGGCTCTCGCCGGCGCGGGTAGTCGCATGGTTGGCCATGATCAAAATGCTCCGAACAGGTAGACGATGGTGAAGACGCAGATCCAGACCAGGTCCAGGAAATGCCAGAACAGGCTCAGGCACGACAGGCGGGTCACGCTGGTGGGCGTCAGGCCGCGCGTGGCGACCTGGTGCAGCAGCACGGCCATCCACACCAGCCCGGCCGCGACGTGCAGCCCGTGCGTGCCCACCAGCGCGAAGAAGCCCGACAGGAACGCGCTGCGGCTCGGGCCGTGGCCGGCCGCGATCAGGTGATGGAATTCGTGCAGCTCCATGCCGACGAAGACCGCGCCCAGCGCGAAGGTCAGGCCCAGCCAGCGCAGCACGCCGGCCTTGTCGCGGCGGTGCACGGCGAGCATGGCGTAGCCGTAGGTGATGCTGGAGAACAGCAGCACGAAGGTCTCGGCCAGCACGAAGGGCAGCTCGAACAGGTCCTTCTGCGTCGGACCGCCCGCGTAGGCGCCGCTGAGCACCACGTAGGAGGCGAACAGCGAGCCGAACAGGATGCAGTCGGACATCAGGTAGACCCAGAGTCCGAGGACCTTGGCCGAGCCGTGGGCGTGGCCGTCCTGCCCGTGCTCGTGCTCGTGCCCGTGTTCTTGCCCGCGGGCGTGCGCCTTGGCGGCGTGGTTCAGGATGTGAGTGGTCATGGTCAGGCAGCCTTGCGCGCCAGGGTGGAGACGTGCGCATGCTCGATGCGCGCCACTTCCTCGGCGCTGACGTAGTAGTCGGTGTCGTCGTCGTAGGAGCGCACGATCAGCGCGGCGACGGTGGCGATCGCGCCGGCCGACGCCAGCCACCAGATATGCCAGATCAGCGCGAAGCACAGCAGCAGGATGAACACGTTGACGATGAACGGCACGCCCGTGTTGCGCGGCATGTGGATCGGCTCGTAGTGCGCGGGCGGCGGCGGCAGGCCGCGCTTCTTGGCGACGTGGAAGGCATCGATCGCGTCGACCTGCGGCACCACCGCGAAGTTGTAGAACGGCGGCGGCGAGGACGTGGCCCATTCCAGCGTGCGCGCGTTCCACGGGTCGCCGGTGAGGTCGCGGTTGTGCCTGCGGTCGCGGATGCTGACGATCAGCTGCAGGACCAGGAACGCGATGCCGGCCAGCACGAACAGCGCGCCGACGAAGGCGACGTGCAGGTACGGCGTCCAGGCCGGGTTGTCATAGTGGTTCAGCCGGCGCGTCATGCCCATGAAGCCCAGCATGTACAGCGGCATGAAGGCCAGGTAGAAGCCGATGACCCAGCACCAGAACGAATACTTGCCCAGGCGCTCGTTGAGCTTGAAGCCGAACACCTTGGGGAACCAGTAGTACAGCCCGGCGAAGTAGCCGAACAGCGCGCCGGCGATGATGGTGTTGTGGAAGTGGGCGACCAGGAACAGGCTGTTGTGCAGCAGGAAGTCCGCGCCCGGGATGGCCAGCAGCACGCCGGTCATGCCGCCGATCGTAAACGTCACCAGGAAGGCCAGCGTCCACAGGATCGGCGGCGTGAATTCCACGCGCCCGCCGTACATGGTGAACAGCCACGTGAAGATCTTCACGCCGGTCGGGATGGCGATGATCATCGTCATGATGCCGAAGAAGGCGTTGACGTTGGCGCCCGAGCCCATCGTGAAGAAGTGGTGCAGCCACACCAGGAACGACAGGATGCCGATGGCCAGCGTGGCGCCCACCATCGACTTGTAGCCGAACAGCGCCTTGCGGGCGAAGGTCGCGGTCACTTCCGAGAAGATGCCGAAGGAGGGCAGCACCAGGATGTACACCTCGGGGTGGCCCCAGGCCCACACCAGGTTGACGTACATCGTCGGGTTGCCGCCCAGCGCGTTGGTGTAGAAGTGGAAGTCGAGGTAGCGGTCCAGCGTCAGCGCGGCCAGCGCCACGGTCAGGATCGGGAACGCGGCGATGATGATGACGCTGGTGACGAACACCGTCCACGTGAAGATCGGCATCTTCATCAGGGTCATGCCGGGCGCGCGCATCTTCAGGATGGTGACGAACAGGTTGACGCCGGTGAGCAAGGTGCCGAGCCCGGACGCCTGCAGCGCCCATATGTAGTAGTCCACCCCCACGCCCGGACTGAACTCGAGGTCGGACAGCGGCGGATAGGCGACCCATCCGGTCTGCGCGAACTCGCCCACGCCCAGCGAGAGCATGACCAGCACCGCGCCCACCACGAACAGCCAGAAGCTGAAGGCGTTGAGGAACGGATAGGCCATGTCGCGCGCGCCGATCTGCAGCGGCACCACCACGTTCATCAGCCCGACGATGAACGGCGTGGCGACGAAGAAGATCATGATCACGCCGTGCGCGGTGAAGATCTGGTCATAGTGGTGCGGCGGCAGGAATCCCTCGCTGCCCGGGCCGGCGACGGCCAGCTGGGCCCGCATCATGAGCGCGTCGGCAAAGCCGCGCACCAGCATGACCACGGCCACCAGCACGTACATGACGCCGATGCGCTTGTGGTCGACCGTCGTGATCCAGTCGCGCCACAGCACGTTCCACTTGCGGAAGTAGGTGATCGCCGCCAGCAGCGCGAGGCCGCCGATGGCGATGACGGCCAGCGTGATTGCGATGATGGGCTCGTGCAGCGGCACGTCGGCCCAGGTCAGTTTGCCGAACATGAATGTCTTACTCCTTGTTTGCCGACAACGTGCCCGCGGCGGGCGTGTCGGGCGCGGTAGGCGCGGCGGCGGGCACGATGGCGCTGGCGCTGGTGTTCGCGCCGGCGCCGACGAACTGGTCGATCACCTTCTTGAACAGGCCGGGCTGGACCTGCGAGAAGTGCACGACGCTGTTGCGCTGGCTGGGCCTGGCCAGCTTGAGGAAGGTGTCGAGGTCGAGCGTCAGCGGCGAGCTCCTGACCTGGGCCACCCAGCGCTGGAAGCCTTCCTCCGTGGTGGCCGTGGCGACGAACTTCATGTCCGAGAAGCCGTGGCCGCTGTAGTTGCCCGACATCCCGCGGTATTGCCCCTGCTCGTTGGCCATCAGGTGCAGGCGGGTGCGCATGCCCGCCATCGCGTACACCTGGCCGCCCAGCTGCGGGATGAAGAAGGTGTTCATGGTGGAGTTGGAGGTAATGCTGAACGCCACCTGGCGGTGCTCGGGGAAGGTCAGTTCGTTGACCGTGGCGATGCCGAGGTCGGGATAGACGAAGACCCATTTCCAGTCGGTGGCGATGACCTCGACGTTGATCGGCGCGCCGGGCACGTCGAGCGGGCGGTAGGGGTCGAGCGCATGGGTCGAGCGCCACACGATGACCGACAGCGTCGCGATGATGACGAGCGGCACGCCCCACACCACGATCTCGATCCCGGTCGAGTGGGCCCAGTCGGGCGTGTATTTGGCCTTCGGATTGGTGGCGCGGTATTTCCAGGCAAAGACGAACGTCAGCACGATGGCCGGCACGACGACGAACAGCATCAGGCCGATGCAGGTGATGATGAGGTCGCGCTGTGCAATGCCGACGGCGCCTTTCGAGTTGAACAGCACCCAGCTACAGCCGCTGAGATTCGACAAGGCCAGTGCGGCCAGCGGGTAACGAAGGCAATTTCGGTAGGTTTCTCTCATTTCAAGACCTCGGTTCCATGAACCGCTTCAAGGGGCGGCGCAAGACGGGGGCGGACGATCCTTGCGAGCCGGGGGAATGGTGTCAGGCGCTGGCGCGCGCCGGCGGCGAGCGGCAGGCGCGCGGTTTTCCATACGATCCACATAGATCCATACAGTTTGTTGTGTTTAATTAGTGTATGTATTGTATGGCATTGTGTATGCGTTTGTGTTGTGATTTTGTATGGTCTGGGTCGAGGGGCGAAGATGCCATTCCATCCGCCGCGGATGCCGCGGCGCGCCTGTGGCCGCCGCGCTGCGGCGGCGCAAAGCAAGGTGTGGACTGGCATTGCCTGCGACTATGCGTCGCGCCCGCGCTTGGGTATGATGTGACCATACAAACAATTTCACATACCATACATAGTTTGCTTTGTATGGATTTATTCACCGCAACAGGGAGAACCCGCCATGTCCCATCCAGCCCCGTACCGCGCCGCCGTCGTCCAGGCGGGATCGCTGATCTACGACACGCCCGCCACGCTGGCCAAGCTGGCCGACCTGACCAGCGACGCGGCCAGCCGCGGCGCGAAGCTCGTGGTCTTTCCGGAAGCGTTCGTGGGCGGATACCCCAAGGGGCTCGATTTCGGCGCCCGGCTCGGCACGCGCAGCGACGAGGGGCGCGACGAATTCCGCCGCTACCACGAAGGCGCGATCGAGGAGGGCGATGCGTCGTGTGCGCTCATTGCCGAGGCCGCGCGCGCGAACGGCGTGCATCTGGTGGTCGGCGTGATCGAGCGCGCCGGGGGCACGCTGTATTGCAGCGTCTTGTTCTACGGCCCCGACGGCAGCCTGCTCGGCAAGCACCGCAAGCTGATGCCCACGGCGCTGGAGCGCCTCGTCTGGGGATTCGGCGACGGCTCGACGCTGCCGGTGCTCGATTCCGGGCTGGGCAAGATCGGCGCGGTGATCTGCTGGGAGAACTACATGCCGCTGCTGCGCACGGCCATGTATGCGCAGGGCGTGCAGGTGTACTGCGCGCCCACCGTGGACGCGCGCGATACCTGGCTGCCGACCATGCAGACCATCGCGCTCGAGGGCCGCTGCTTCGTCGTCTCGGCGTGCCAGTACATGACGTCGTCGGATTTTCCCGCCGGCCATCCGGCGCGCGCGGCGGGCGCCGCGCCGGACGTGCTGATCCGCGGCGGCTCGTGCATCGTGGACCCGCTCGGCAAGGTCCTGGTGGCGCCGTCATTCGAGGGCGAGGGCATCTTCCTCGCGGAGATCGACCTGGGCGAAATCGCGCGCGGCAAGTATGACCTCGACGTGGTCGGGCACTACGCGCGGCCGGACATCTTCCACTTGAGCGTCAACCGCGCGCGCCAGGCGCCGGTTTCCTTCCCTGGCGAGGCGGGGCAGCAGGCGCCGGCGTGCGGCGCCGGGACGGCGTGAGCGCCGCGTCCTGAAGGCGCCGGCGCGGGCGCATCGCGCGCGCCGCGGGCGCGCGATGGCTCAGGCCAGCGCGGCAGAGCCGCCCGCGTCCGCCAGCACGATGCCGGCCTCGCGCATCGCCGCCGCCACGCTGCCGGCATGCCCGGGCGACAACGGCGTGAGCGGGAGCCGGATGCCCTCGCGGATCAGGCCCATCCGCTGCATGGCCCACTTGACCGGGATCGGGTTCGATTCGACGAACAGCGCCTGGTTGATCGCGGCCAGGCGGCGGCTCAGCCGGCGCACGGCGGGCACGTCGGCGGCGAGGGCGGCGTCGCAGAGCTCGCGCATCATGACCGGCAGGATGTTGGCCGTCACCGAGATATTGCCGCGCGCGCCCAGCAGGATCAGCGCGGCGGCGGTGGCATCGTCGCCGCTGTACACGGAGAATTCCGGCGGCAGCCGGTGGAACAGCTCGTTGGCGCGCGCGAGGTCGCCGGTCGCGTCCTTCAGGCCGACGATGCCGTCGATCGCGGCCAGCGCCAGGATCGTCTCCACCGTCATCCTGGCGATGGTCCGGCTCGGCACGTCATACAGGATGACCGGCACCTCGGCGCGCTCGGCGATGGCGCGGAAATGCGCGTAGAGGCCGGCCTGCGTCGGCTTGTTGTAGTAGGGCACCACGGACAGGCACGCCGCCACGCCGGCGTCCTGCGCCGCCAGGGTGAGCTCGATCGCCTCGCTGGTGGCGTTGGCGCCGGTGCCGCCGATGATCGGGATGCGGCCGGCGGCATGCGCCACGGCCACGCGGATGAGCGCGATGTGGTCGGCCGGCGCGATGGTCGGGGTCTCGCCCGTGGAGCCCATGATGACCAGCGCGCTGGTGCGCGCCGCGATGTGCCAGTCGATGAGCTCGCGGTAAGCCGCCCAGTCGATGGCGCCGTCCGGAAACATCGGCGTCACCAGGGCGACGAGGCTGCCGCGGATATTCAGGTCTTTGCCTGCCATGTCATTGCTCCTCTGATTGAAGTCGTTCTTGTTCGTGAAGTTCCGCGGCGAGCTGCGCCGCGGCCCTTTCCAGGCGCGCCAGGCCATCGTCGATCTCGTCGCGCTCGATGACCAGGCTCGGTGCCAGGCGGATGACGTCGGGGCCCGCCTGCAGCACCATGACCCCATGCTCGAGGCAGCGGCTCGCGACGTATTGCGCGCGGCCTTTCCACGGCGGCGCCAGCACGCAGCCCAGCAGCAGGCCGATGCCGCGCACCGCCTCGAACAGCGCGTGGCGCCTGCCGATGGCGGCCAGCGCGCCGGCCAGGCGCGCGTGCCGCTCCCCGACGCCGCGCAGGACCGCGGGCTGGTCGATGAGGCGCAATGCAGCCTCGCCGACCGCGCAGGCCAGCGGGTTGCCGCCGAACGTGCTGCCGTGCGTGCCGGGGCCGAGGTGCTGCGCCGCCGCGCGGGTGGCGAGCATGGCGGCCAGCGGAAAGCCGCAGCCGATCGCCTTGGCCACGGTCATGACGTCCGGCACCACGCCGAAATGCTGATAGGCGAACAGCGTGCCCAGCCGGCCCATGCCGGTCTGGACCTCGTCGAAGATCAGCAGCGCGCCATGCGCGTCGCACAACTCGCGGGCGCGCCGCAGGTAGGCGTGGGTGGCGGGCAGCACGCCGCTCTCGCCGAGCACCGGCTCCAGCACGACGGCGCACGTGCGCCCGGACACCGCGGCCTCCAGCGCCGCGATGTCGTTGAACGGCACGTGCCGGATGCCCGCGATGGGCGGGCCGAAGCCGTCCGAATACTTGGGCTGCCCGGCCACGCTCACGGTAAACAGGCTGCGGCCGTGAAAGCTGTTGTGCGTGGCGACGATCTCGTGCCTGGCGTCCCCGCCGGTGCCGATGCCGTGGCGCCGCGCGAGCTTGAAGGCGGCTTCGTTGGCCTCGGCGCCGGAGTTGGCGAAGAAGACGCGGTCGGCGAAGGTGGCCTGCGTGAGCGCGTGCGCCAGCCGGATCGCGGGCTCGTTGGTGAAGATGTTCGAGACGTGCCAGAGCCGCCGGGACTGTTCGGCCAGGGCCTCGACCAGCGCCGGGTGGCAATGCCCCAGCGCGTTGACGGCGATGCCGCCGGCGAAGTCGATGTATTCGGTGCCGTTCTGGTCCCACAGGCGCGCGCCCCTGCCCTCGACCGGGATGATCGCGGCCGGCGCGTAGTTGGGGACCATGACGTGCTCGTAGAGGTCGCGTGAAACTGTAACCGCCATTGGTGGATTCCTTTGCTCCGTATCAGGTTCTGGTTCGATGCCCGCGGCCGGCGCGCGGAAGTTCGCCATAATCGGGCGGGGCGGGCATCCCGTCCGCCGGCACGGCAGGGCGGGGCGCCGCCAGTTCGGCGGCTTCGGTGCGGGGCCGCCCAAGACGCGGGCATGCCGCGATGCGCCGCCCCGCGATGCGCCGCGCCGGTGCCATTGCCATTGCCGGTGCCATCGATGCCGCGCGCCGCGCCGGGCCACGGCGCCATCCCGTGGCCGGGGACGCGCGTTTCCATGCACTGCCTCCCGGCCCGGTCCGCGCGCACCACGACAACGCCGCCGCCGGAAGCGGACCGCGGCATGGCATCAGACGACACGATTTTCATCCATACGCTTGATTTATGTATGGATTTTGATTTACAATGTATGCCAAATATAGAACTTATTGTATGGTTTGACAATGGAGACTGCGCGAATGTCGGAACTTGAGTCGAAGGCGTCTCACCAGCTGGCGTGGGTCCGGCCGCTGGTGGCGGGCGCCGGCCCCCGCTATCTGCAGATCGTCGATCTCATCGGCGAGGCCGTCCGGCAGGAGAAGCTCGCGCCCGGCGACCAGGTTCCGCCCCAGCGCGCGCTCGCGGCCGCGCTGGGCGTCGACCTGACCACGGTGACGAGGGCCTACACCGAGGCGCGCAACCGCGGCCTGATCGAATCGTTCGGTGGCCGCGGGTCGTTCGTCGCCACGCCGGGCAACGCGGCCGGCGCGGTGCGGATCGACCTCAGCATGAACGTGCCGCCCCAGCCCGCGGGGCGCAGCCTCGGCGATTTCGTCCGCACGGGCGTCGAGGAACTGTTCCTGCGCCAGAGCAGCCAGCGGCTGTCGGCCTACGACACCGGCAGCCGCAACTCGTCGGCGATCCAGGCGGGCCAGGCATGGCTCGGGCCCGCGCTGGGCGATCTCGCGCACGGCAACCTGATCATGTCCGCGGGGACGCAGGCCGCGATCTTCGCCATCCTGCTGTCCGTCACGCGCAGGGGCGACACGGTGCTGTGCGACCCGCTGACCTACCCGGGCTTCCTGCTGGCGGCCCGCAAGCTCGACCTGCGCGTCGTGGCCGTGGCCTCCGACGGCGAGGGCGTCCTGCCGGATGCCATCGAGAAAGCCCATCGCGCCACCGGCGCCGGCGTCATCTACCTGAATCCGACCCTGCACAACCCCACCACGCGGACCATGCCCGCGGGGCGGCGCCAGGAGGTTGCCGCCGTGCTGCGCAGGTTGAAGATCACGCTGATGGAGGACGATCCGTACTGGTTCCTGCTCAACGACGCGCCGCCGCCGCTGGCCACGTTCACGGGCGGGCAGCGCACGTACTACATGGCGTCGCTGTCGAAATGCCTGTGGCCAAGCCTGCGGACCGCGTTCGTGCTGGTGCCCGAGGACGGCGACGGCGCGTCGCTGCAGGAGAATCTGCGCGCCTCGGGCATGGGCGGCTCGCCGCTGCTGTTCGGGCTGTCCGAGCAATGGATACGGACCGGCATGGCGCGGCAGCTCCTGGTCGAGGTCCAGCGCGAGGCGCGCGCGCGGCAGACCCTGGCGCGCTCGCTGCTGCCGAAGTCCGCCAGCGCGCATCCGTCCGGGCTGCATATCTGGCTGCCCCTGCCGCCGCAGTGGAACTCGCAGCTCTTCGTCGACACGCTGGAGCAGCGCGGCATCGCCGTGGCCGGCTCGGATGCGTTCAGCACGGAGCCGGACCCCGGCAACGCGGTGAGGATTTCCGTGGGCGGCGCGGCAAGCCAGGCGGAACTCAGCCATGCGCTGCAGCAGATCGGCAATCTGCTGCAGGAGGATCGCCGGCGCGGCGCGCGGCCTATCGTCTAGCGGGTGTCTAGCGTGGCTGGGGGTGGCTTCGGCCGGTCACGATGCCGGAAGGCAGGCGGCAAGGATGCCTCCTGCCGCGCGAGCGTGGCTGCGCCGGGATCGGCTCGATCGCTCGCCGCGCGGGCTTCAGGCATCGGCGTGCCCGACTGCCTTCACGCGCTCCCGCGGGTCCTGGCCGTGTCGTCGCCCGCCGGAAACCGCAGCCGGAACACCGTCACGCCCCCGACTTCGGACTCCACCTCCACCGTGCCGTGGTGCAGGTCCATGATCGACCTGACGATGGCCAGCCCGACGCCCGACGACTCTCCCGAGTTGGCGCGCGCCGCGTCGCCGCGGAAGAAGCGGTCGAACAGCTTCGGCATGTGCTCGGGGGCGATGCCGGGCCCCGGATTGCTGACCTCGATGCTGGCGCCCGCGGCGGTCTGCGCGCCGCGCATGGTGATGGTCTGCCCGGCCGGGGTGTAGCGGATGGCGTTGGCTACCAGGTTGCTGACGGCGCGCCGCAGCAGCAGCGGGTCGGCCAATACGCTGCCCGAGCCGGCCACGGCGATGGTCACGCCGCCGGTCTCGGCCAGCCCCTCGAAGTAGTCCGACAATCCGTGCAGCTCGCGCGCCAGGTCCAGCGTCACCGGGTTCACCGCCACGCGCGCATTCTCGGCGCGCGCGATGAACAGCATGTTCTCGATCATGCGGGCAAGGCGCTCGTACTCCTCGATGTTCGAGGCCAGCAGCGCCTGGTATTCGTCGGCGCTGCGCTCGGCGCCAAGCGCCACCTGGGTCTGGCCCAGCAGATTGCCGATCGGCGTGCGGAAGTCGTGCGCGAGGTCGGCGGAGAACTGCGAGAGCCGCTCGAAGCCTTCGTGCAGCCGCTGCATCATCTGCTGCAGGGCGGACGCCAGTTCTTCCAGCTCGGGCGGCAACCGGGCCGGATCGAGCGGCAATTGCAGGCGGGTCACGGTCACGGCCGAGGCGCCGGCGGCGATCCTGCGCAGCGGCGCCATGCCGATGCGCAGCAGCAGGTAGCCCAGGCAAGCGGCGATCAGCGCGCCGAGCACGGTGGCGGCCAGCACCTTGTCGCGGTAGGCGCGCAACAGCGTCACGCGCCCCACGGCGGTCTGGTAGAGGGTGAAGCGCAGCGGCTCCCGCGCGTTGCCGGCGCGGGCCAGCGCGGTGACGCCGCGCACCGGATAGCCGGCGGGCGTGCTCCATGCGTGGATGGCGCCGGGGCCGATGGCGGCCGCGAGCGCCAGCGGCGCGACCTCGGGAACGGCGTCCCGGGTGGCGTTGGCCGCGAGCAGCAGGGCGCCGTCGGGCGCGCGCACGAGCAGCGCGAATTCCTCGTTGCCGGACACCACGCCGCCGACATCGCGCCAGTACTCGGCGCCCGCGGCGCCGGAGTCGGCCAGCTCGTCGCGCACGCGCGCGGCCTTGCGCAGCAGCTCGGCGTCGTCGCGCTCGATCACCTGGGTGGCCAGCGCGCGGTACAGGTAGGCGCCCACGCCGCCCAGCACCAGCAGCGCAGCCACGCCGAAGGCCAGCGCCAGCCGCGCGGTCAGCGAGATCCTGCGCATCAGCCGCCCCGGCTTTCCAGCACGTAGCCCATGCCGCGCACGGTGTGGATCAGCTTGCGCTGGAACTCGTCGTCCATCTTGGCGCGCAGCCGGCGCACGGCCACGTCGACCACGTTGGTGTCGCTGTCGAAGTTCATGTCCCACACGTGCGAGGCGATCTGGGTGCGGCTCAATACCTCGCCCGCGCGCCGCGCCAGGAAATGCAGCAGCGAGAACTCGCGCTGGGTCAGGTCGATGCGGCGCCCGGCGCGCATCACGCGATGGCGGATCAGGTCGATCACGAGGTCGTCGACCTCGATGCGCTCGGCCTCGCGGATGGGCCCGCGGCGCAGCAGCGTGCGCACCCGCGCCAGCAGCTCGACGAAGGCGAAGGGCTTGGTGAGATAGTCGTCGCCGCCCAGCTCCAGCCCGCGCACGCGGTCTTCCACCTCGTCCCGCGCGGTCAGGATCAGCACCGGCGTGTCCTTGCGCTCGCGCAGCTGGCGCAGCACTTCCAGGCCGTTCATGCCGGGCAGCATCACGTCGAGGATCATCAGGTCGTATTCGCCCTCCATGCCCTGGTGCAGGCCGTCGGCGCCGGTCACGGCCAGGTCCACCACGAAGCCCGATTCGGCCAGCCCCTTGCGCAGGTATTCCCCCGTCTTGGGCTCGTCCTCCACCACCAGTATCTTCATGATCGCCGTCCCTCCTGCTCGCGCAGCGTCCTCGGTTGATGGCTCGCATGATACCGGCCCGGCAACCCGCCCCACATGACAAATCCGTAATCGAACTGATAGCGTTTGCATGCCCATCGGCTCCCTAGAATCCGGCCCATCGCGCGATTTCCGCGCATGGGCATCGTGCTCCAATCGATTCAGGAATCCTGCCATGTGGATAGTAAGGCTCGCGTTGAGCCGCCCCTACACCTTCGTGGTGCTGGCGCTGTGCCTGCTGCTGGCCGGCCCGCTGGTCTTGATGCGCACGCCGACCGACATCTTCCCGGCCATCGACATTCCGGTGGTGAGCATCGTGTGGAACTACAACGGGCTGTCCGCCGAGGACATGTCGCGGCGCATCGTGACGGGCTACGAGCGCTCGCTGACCAACAGCGTCGACGACATCGAGCACATCGAGTCGCAGTCGCTCGCCGGGGTGGCCGTGATCAAGGTGTTCTTCCACCCCGGCGCCGACATCAACCGCGCGATCGCGCAGACGTCCTCGGGCGCGCAGTCGATGCTGCGCAGCATGCCGCCGGGCACCACGCCGCCGCTGATCCTGAGCTACAGCGCCTCGACCGTGCCGATCCTGCGGCTGGCGCTGGGCAGCGACTCGCTGCCCGAGCAGCAGCTCTACGACCTCGGCAACAACTTCATCCGCACCCAGCTCGCCACCGTGCAGGGCGCCTCGGTGCCGCTTCCCTACGGCGGCAAGGTGCGCCAGGTGATGGTGGACCTCGACGCCCGCGCGCTGCAGGCGCGCGGCCTGACCGCGCTGGACGTGGTCAACGCGGTCAACGCGCAGAACCTGGTGCTGCCCGGCGGCACCGCGAAGGTCGGCGCGCTCGAATACCGCGTGGACCTGAACGGCAGCACGGCCACCGTGGCCGGCCTCAACGACCTGCCGGTCAGGAGCGGCCCGGACGGCGTGGTCTACGTGCGCGACGTCGCGCAGGTGCGCGACGGCTACGCGCCGCAGACCAACGTGGTGCGCCGCGACGGCAAGCGCTCGGCGCTGCTGGAGATCGAGAAGAGCGGCAACACCTCCACGCTGGCGATCATCGCGCAGGTCAAGGCGATGCTGCCCCGCATGATGGCGGGCCTGCCGGCCGCGCTGCGCGTGCAGCCGGTGTCCGACCAGTCCGTGTTCGTCACCGGCGCCGTGCAGGGGGTGCTGCACGAAGCCCTGGTGGCGGCCTGCCTGACGGCGCTGATGATCCTGCTGTTCCTGGGCAGCTGGCGCGCCACGCTGATCATCGCCATCTCGATCCCGCTCTCGGTGCTGGCTTCGCTGATGGCGCTGTCCGCGCTCGGCGAGACCATCAACATCATGACGCTCGGCGGCCTGGCGCTGGCGGTGGGCGTGCTGGTCGACGACGCCACCGTGGCCATCGAGAACATCACCCACCACCGCGAGCTGGGCAAGCCGCTGGAACAGGCCATCCTGGAAGGCTCGGCCCAGATCGCGGTTCCCACGCTGGTGTCCACGCTGTCGATCTGCATCGTGTTCCTGCCGATGTTCCTGCTGTCCGGCGTGGCGCGCTACCTGTTCGTGCCGATGGCCGAAGCCGTGGTGTTCGCGATGGCCGCCTCGTACTTCCTGTCGCGCACGCTGATTCCCACGCTGGCGCACTACCTGATGCGCGGCGAGGAGGGCGCGCGGGAGGCGGCGCGCCCCGCCGGTCGCCTTGCCGCCCGCTTCGCCGCCCGTTTCGCCGCCCGCCTCGCCGGCGTGCGCCGCGCCTGCGCCGGGATGCAGGCGCGCTTCGAGCAGGCATTCGAGAGGCTGCGCGCGCGCTACGCCGCGTTGCTGGGCGCGGTGCTGCGCCGTCCCGGGCGCTTCGCCGCCGGTTTCCTGGCGTGCTGCGCGCTGTCCATGACGCTGGTGCCGTTCCTGGGCCAGGACTTCTTCCCCAGCGTGGACAGCGGCGAGATCCGCCTGCACATGCGCGCGCGCACCGGCACCCGCATAGAGGAAACGGCGCGCATCGCCGACGCCGTGGAGAGCCGCATCCGCGAGGTGATCGGCGCGGGCAACGTGGCCGGCATCGTCGACAACATCGGCCTGCCGGTCAGCGGCATCAACCTGACCTACGATTCGGCGCTGCCCATCGGCACCGGCGACGCGGAGATCCTGGTGTCGCTCAAGCCCGGCCACGCGCCCGGCGCCGGTTACGTGGACCAGCTCGGCAAGCTGCTGCCGCAGGCGTTCCCGGGCGTGAGCTTCTCCTTCCTGCCGGCCGACATCATCAGCCAGATCCTCAACTTCGGCCTGCCGGCCCCGATCGACATCCAGGTGGTGGGGAACCGGCTCGACGCCAATCGCGCGCTGGCGCGCAAGCTCGCCGGGCAGTTGCGCGCGGTGCCGGGCCTGGTGGACGTCCATATCCAGCAGCCCGACGACCAGCCCGCGCTGACCGTGAACGTGGACCGCACGCGCGCGCTGCAGGCCGGCCTGTCGCAGCGCGACGTGGCGCAGAACCTGCTGATCTCGCTGTCCGGCAGCGGCCAGACCTCGCCCAACTTCTGGCTCAATCCGCGCAACGGCGTCAGCTACCCGCTGATGGTGTCGGTGCCGCAGCACGCGATGGGCTCGCTGCAGGCGCTGTCGAACATCCCGCTCGGCCTGGGCGCCGGCTTTCCTGGCGGCGGTGGCGGCGACCTGCTCGGCTCGCTCGGCAGCATTGAGCGCACCGCCCAGCAGGGCGTGGTGTCGCACTACAACGTGCAGCCCGTGATCGACATCTTCGGCGCGGTGCGCGGGCGCGACCTGGGCGCGGTGGCCGGCGACATCCATCGCATCGTCGACGCCGCGCGCGGCGAGCTGCCGGCGGGGTCCGAGCTCGTGGTGCGCGGGCAGGTGCAGACCATGCGCGACTCGTTCTCGGGCCTGCTCGGCGGGCTGGCCATCGCCGTGGTGCTGGTCTACCTGCTGATGGTGGTGAACTTCCAGTCGTGGCTGGACCCGCTGGCGATCATCGGCGGCCTGCCGGGCGCGCTGGCCGGCATGGCCTGGATGCTGTTCGTCAGCCAGACCACGGTCAGCGTGCCGGCGCTGACCGGCGCCATCATGTGCATCGGCATCGCCACCGCCAACAGCATCCTGGTGATCAGCCTCGCCCGCGAACTGCGCGCCGCCGGCATGGCGCCCTTCGAGGCCGCGCTGCAGGCCGGCATCGGGCGCTTCCGCCCGGTCGTGATGACGGCGCTGGCGATGCTGATCGGCATGATCCCGATGGCGCTGGGCACCGGCGACGCCGGCGCGCAGAACGCGCCCCTCGGCCGCGCGGTGATCGGCGGCCTGGCATTCGGCACGGTGGCGACGCTGGTGCTGGTGCCGACCCTGTTCGGGCTGCTGCATCAATGGCTCGCGCGCCGCGCGGCCAGCGGGTCGTCCCCCGCGTCCGCCGCCGCGTCCTCCGCCCTGAAATTCGACCAGAAAGGCCAGTCATGACCCCCAAACCACAATCCGATCCCGCGCCGCTGCCGGCGTCCTCCGCCCGGCGCGGGCGGCGCCTGCGCGCCGGCCTGCTGGCCCTGGCGCTGCTGGGCGCGGCGCTGGCCGCCGGCATCCTGCCCCGGCTGCAGGCCCGCGCCGCGCTCGGCGCCCAGGCCGCCGCCGCCGCGTCGACGCCGGTCGCCACCGTGCAGCCGCGCCGCGCCGACGGCGCCGACGAACTGACCCTGCCGGGCGACGTGCGCGCCTTCCAGGATGCGCCGGTCTTCGCCCGCGTCAGCGGCTACCTGCGGCGCTGGTACGCCGACATCGGCAGCAAAGTCACGCAAGGCCAGCTGCTCGCGGAAATCGACGCGCCCGAGGTCAGCGACCAGTTGCGCCAGGCCCGCGCCGACGAAGCGACCGCGGCCGCCAACTACGCGCTGGCCAGGAGCACGGCGCAGCGCTGGCAGGACCTGCTGGCGTCGCGCTCGGTGGCGCAGCAGGACACCGAGCAGAAGGTTGCCGACATGCAGGCCAAGGCCGCCACGCTGGCCTCGGCGCGCGCCAATACCTCGCGGCTGGCGCAGCTTGCGTCCTACACGCAGATTCGCGCGCCATTCGACGGCGTCGTCACCGCGCGCAACGTGGACACCGGCGCGCTGGTGGACGCGGGCGGCGGCAATGGCAGCGCGGGCGGCGGGCGGGAACTGTTCCACCTGTCCGCCGGCGCGCGGCTGCGCGTCTACGTGCAGGTGCCGCAGGACGCGAGCGGCATGATCGGCCCGCAGGTCCAGGCGTGGCTGACGCTGCCGCAGTCGCCGGGGCGGCGTTTCGAGGCCCGGGTGACGCGCAATGCCGGCGCCATCGACACCGTCACGCGCACCCTGCGCGTGGAGCTCGAGGTGGACAACGCCGGGGGCGTCATCCTGCCGGGCGCCTATGCCGAGGTCCACCTGCGCGCGCCGCAGGACAGCCCCGGCCTGAGTCTGCCGGCCGAGACCCTGATGTTCCGCCCGGACGGCACGTGCGTGGCGGTGGTCGGCGCCGACGGCCGCGTGGCGCTGCGCAAGGTGGCCATCGGCCGCGATTTCGGCGCGCGGGTGGAGATCGTGGCCGGGCTGCGCGGCGACGAGGCGGTGGTGATGAATCCCGGCGACGGCCTCGCCGCGGGCGCGAAGGTCAGCGTCATCGCCGCGGCCGCGCCGCCTCCGGCGCCCGCCGCGGGGCCGGGCGTGGGGCAGGGCGCCGCGCAGGGCAGCGTGTCCGGCTTGCCGCGATGAGGACCCGCATGCACGCTCCCGTCCTCCCGATCCGCCGCGGCCTGCGCGCGCTGGCCCGCGCGGCCGCGCTGCTGCCCGCGTTGTTGCCCATGCTGCTGGCCGGCTGCGCCACCGCGCCGGACTACCAGCCGCCCGCCCTGGACCTGCCGTCCGCCTACAAGGAGGCCGGCGCCAGCGCCGCGACGCCGGGCGGTCCGCCCGGCATCGCGCGGGACTGGTGGCACGTCTACCGCGACCCGCAGCTCGAGGCGCTCGAAGCGCGCGTCGACGTGTCCAGCCAGTCGCTGCGCAAGGCCACGGCCTTGCTGCGGGATGCCCGCGCCCAGGCGCGCGCCGCGCATGCCGCGTATTTCCCGGTGGTGGGCGCTGGCGCCGGCGCCACCAGCAATCACACCTCCGCCAACCTGGTGGGCCGCTCGCTGGCCGGCAAGACCGTCCCGGACTACGCGCTCGGCCTGACCGCGTCGTGGGAGCCGGACCTGTTCGGCCGCATCGGCAACGGCGCGGATGCCGCCGACGCGCGCGCCCAGGCCAGCGCCGACGACGTCGCCGCGGTGCGCCTGGGCTTGCAGGCCGAACTGGCGGCCGACTACTTCGGCCTGCGCTCGGCCGACCGCGAACTGGGCCTGCTCAGACGCACCGTCGAATCCTATGCCACCGTGCTGGCGCTGGTGGGCAACCGCTACGGCGGCGGGATCGCCACCGAAGGCGAAGTGGCGCAGGCGCGCGCGCAACTGGAGAACGCCAGGGCGCAACTCGCGGACGTGCGCCTGAATCGCGCGCAACTGGAGCACGCCATCGCCACCCTGGTCGGCCTGCCGCCGCCCGCGTTCTCGCTGGCCGCGCAGCCCGACGACGCGGCGTTGCCCGTGCTGCCGCCGCTGCCCGCCGCGCTGCCTTCGCAGTTGCTGGAACGGCGCCCCGACGTGGCCGCGGCGGAGCGGCGCGTGGCCGCCGCCAACGCGCAGATCGGCGTGGCACGCGCCGCCTTCTTCCCCAGCCTGATGCTGGCCGTGGGCGGCGGCCTGGACAGTTCCAGCCTGGCCGGCTGGCTGACCGCGCCGAGCCGTTTCTGGGCAATCGGCCCGGCGCTGGCCGCCACCCTGTTCGACGGCGGCCGCCGCCGCGCGCTGGCCGACAGCGCGCTGGCGCAGTTCGATGCCAGCGCGGCCGACTACCGCGACACCGTGCTGCGCGCGCTTCAGGAAGTGGAGGACAACTTTGCCGCGCTCTCGGCGCTGGCGGAAGAAGCGGACAGCCAGCAGGCCGCGGCGGACGCCTCGGCCCGCGCGCTGGCGCTGGGGCTGGACCGCTACCGCAAGGGCGCGGTCGCCTACCTGGACGTCAGCGTGCTGGAGAGCACGGCGCTGGAGAGCGACCGCGCGGCCGAGGCCGTGCGCCGGCGGCAGCTGATCGCCAGCGTGATGCTGGTGAAGGCGCTGGGCGGCGGCTGGCACCGCGCCGACGCGGTGAAGTAGCCCGGGGCATCCGGGCACCGGCGCCTCAGCGCCGGACCCGGGCCGTGCTCCGCCTGACCTGCAGCAGCACCGGCAGCAGCGAGACGGCGATGATGGCAAGGGTCATCCAGCTCATGTGCGCGCGGACCCATTCGATGCCGCCGAGCCAGAAGCCGGCCAGCAGCAGCCCGGTGCCCCACACCACCGCGCCGAGCACGTTGAACGCGGTGAAGCGGCGCGGGCACATGCCGCTCAGCCCGGCCAGGAAAGGCGCCACGCTGCGCACGATGGGCACGAAGCGGGCTATCGTGATGGTCGAGCCGCCGTAGCGGTCGAAATAGGCGCGCGTCTTTTCGATGTGCCGGGGCTTGACCCAGCCCGCGCGCAGCAGGCGCTGCCCCAGGGCGGAGCGGCCGATCAGGTAGTTGACGCCGTCGCCCAGCACCGCCGCCGTGCAGATCAGCGCGACGGCCGGCAGCGGCGACAGGTCATTGACGCCGAGAAAGGCGCCGGTGGCGAACAGCAGCGAATCGCCGGGCAGGAACGGCAGGATCACGATGCCGGTTTCCAGGAAGATGATGGCGGCGACGATCATCAGGCCCGTGACCCAGTTCTGGGCCAGCATCGACATGATCTGCTGGTCGCTGGTCAGCCAGCTTAGCGCTCCGGTGGCAAGCATGGGGGGATTCTCGATGTGGGTAAGCGGATATGTGGGTGCGCGGTCTTGCGTCGGGGAAGGATGCAGGCGGGTGGCAAGCGGTCATGCCTTGGTCATTCGTCAGCGTTCGGTTGCCGCCCGCAACGGGAAATTCGCCACCACCATGCGGCGCGCGTCGTCCGCGACCACCGTCATCTTCACGCCCCGGCTGGCCAGCAGGAGGTAGGTGTCCGCCGACATCACCGCCAGCGCGGGCGGCCCCGCCTGCCAGCGGGCCGCGAACGCATCCAGCGTGGGGATCCATTTCCGCGGCTCCTGCTGCGTGCCGAAATCCAGCTCGTCGGCGCTGGCCACCATCACCAGCGGATGCCCCAGATAGAACGGCAGCGTATGGTCCAGCATGCGCACGCCATACAGCGGCATGTCGTCCTTGAGTACCGCCTCGATGGCCGGCACCATGCCCGCGCCGGAGGCCGGCCCGCCGATCGATTCGTGTCCGAGCAGCGCCCCGGTGAAACCCGTGAACAGCGTCAGCGCATAGACCGCGACACTGGCCATCAGGCCGCGCGTGGCCAGCAGCCGGCAGGCCAGCCAGACACCGGCCAGCATCACCGCGAAGGCGATCGCGATCCATACCGCGTAGACGCGATAGTCGGCGTTGGGCGTATGGTTGGAATGCAGCGTGGCCACCACCGGGCTGGCCAGCAGCCCGAGCGCCATCACCACGAGCATGGCCTTGAGATAGCGCTGCCAGGCCTGCTCCTGGATCCGCAGCAGCGCCACGCCGGCGAGCATGCCCAGCGCGGGGAAGACCGGCACGATGTAGCCCGGCAGCTTGGAGCCCGACAGGCTGAAGAACACGAAGATGGCGATGGTCCACACCGCCAGCAGCAGCGCCGGCTGGAACGGCCGGGTGCCGGTGGCGTGCGCGATGGCCACGTCGTCGCGCATCACGTTCC
>NZ_AQPL01000309.1:0-37899 GCF_000395345.1 Cupriavidus sp. WS
GAGATCGGCAGGTCCACGTCGCCCTTGATGTGCTTGACGGGGCCGTCCGCGCTCGGGCGGATGTCGAAGTCGAAGATCTGCGTGGGCAGCCACAGCGTGGCGCAGGCGTTGGGGATGTCCACCACGCCGCTGATGTGGCCCTGCACCGGCGCCGTGCCGAGGATGGAGTAGGCCTGCGCGGGCGAGTAGCCGAACTTGGTCATGTACTCGATGGCGTTGAGGCAGGCCTGGCGGTAGGCCACGTGCACGTCGAGGTAGTGCTGCTGGCCGGCCTCGTCCACCGAGATGCCTTCGAAGATCAGGTAGTCGTTGTAGTGCGGCGTGATCGGGCTGGGCTTGAAGATCGGGTTCTTGATGCCGTACTTGGCCATGCCGCCCTTGATCAGCGACACGCGCATGTGCACCCAGCCGGCCATCTCGATGGCGCCGCAGAAGGTGATTTCGCCGTCGCCCTGCGAGAAGTGCAGGTCGCCCACCGACAGGCCGGCGCCGTCCACGTAGACCGGGAAGTACACCTTGGCGCCGCGCGACAGGTCCTTGATGTCGCAGTTGCCGCCGTGCTCGCGCGGCGGCACGGTGCGCGCGCCGTGCGCGGCGGCCTGGTCGCGCGCGTCGCCCTGCAGGCGGCCCATGTGCGCGGTGGCGGCGAAGGGCGGGTTGGCCAGCGGCGGCACGCGCGCCGGCTCGGTGGCGATGAAGTCCAGTTCGCGCTTGTTCCAGGTCTCCAGCATGGCCTTGTCGGGCAGGCAGCCGATCAGGCCCGGGTGGATCAGCCCGGCGAAGTTGACGCCCGGGATGTGGCGCGACGAGGTGTAGAGGCCGTGGAAATCCCAGATCGATTTCTGCGCGAGCGGAAAGCGGTCGGTCAGGAAGCCGCCGCCGTTCTGCTTCGAGAAGAAGCCGTTGAAGCCCCACTGGCTTTCGGCCTTGGCGCCGATGTCGAGCAGGTCCACCACCAGCAGGTCGCCGGGCTCGGCGCCTTCCACGCCGACCGGGCCGGACAGGAAGTGCACGATCGACAGGTCGATGTCGCGCACGTCGTCGGCCGAGTCGTTGTTCTTGATGAAGCCGCCGGTCCAGTCGTAGGTCTCGAGGATGAAATCGTCGCCGGGCTTGACCCAGCAGGCCATCGGGATGTCCGGGTGCCAGCGGTTGTGGACGTCGGGGTTCTCGTACGGGGATTGGGCCAGGTCGACCTTGATCAGGGTGTCCGTCATGACATGCCTCCAGTGTTGGCGTGAGGGGATGGGGTCGGAAAGCGTAGGAAAGGTGTCTACACCGACAGCAACTGCCGGATGTGCTCGACGTCGGTGCTGTCGCGCTGGGTCTCGTGCACGAAGCGCCCGCCTTCGATCACCAGCAGGCGGTCGGCCACGTCGAGCGCGAAGCTGAGCACCTGCTCGGAGAAGACGATGGTGATGTCGCGCGTGCGGCGGATCTCCAGCAGCGCGCGCGCGATGTCCTTGATGATGGAAGGCTGGATGCCCTCGGTGGGCTCGTCGAGCAGCAGCACCTTGGGGTTGGCCACCAGCGCGCGCGCGATGGCGAGCTGCTGCTGCTGGCCGCCGGACAGGTTGCCGCCCTTGCGCCGGCGCATGTCGAACAGCACCGGGAACATGGCGAAGATCTCCTCGGGGATGCGGCGCGTCCTGCCCTGCTCCATGCCGGTGAGGATGTTCTCCTCCACGGTCAGGTGCGAGAAGATCATGCGGCCCTGCGGCACGTAGGCCAGGCCGGCGCGCACGCGGCGGTAGCTTTCGTCGTTGGCCACGTCGCGGCCGTCCACGCAGACCTGCCCCGAGCGCACCGGCAGCATGCCGATCATGGCCTTGAACAGCGTGGTCTTGCCCATGCCGTTGCGGCCCATGATGGCCACCGTCTCGCCCTGCGCGGCGGCGAACGACACGCCGTGCAGCGCCTCGCTCTGGCCGTAGTTCACGACCACGTTGTCGACTGTGAGCATGCTGGTTTCCTCCGGTAAAGTGGCCAGCATCAGTGGCCGAGATAGACGTCGATCACGCGCGGATCGTTCTGCACCTGCTCCATCGAGCCTTCCGCGAGGATCTTGCCCTGGTGCATCACCGTGACCTTGTCGGCGATGCGCTTGACGAAATCCATGTCGTGCTCGATCACGATCACCGCGCGCCCGCGGCTGATGCGCTTGAGCAGCTCGGCGGTCTGCTCGCGCTCGCGCACGCTCATGCCGGCGATGGGCTCGTCGAGCATCAGCAGCTGCGGCTCCTGCATCAGCAGCATGCCGATCTCCAGCCACTGCTTCTGCCCGTGCGAGAGCTGCGCGGCCTCGCGCCCGAGCGCGTCGCCCAGGCCGATCTCGGCGGCCACGTCGGCCACGCGCTGGCGCACCTCGGGCGTGGTGCGGAACATCAGCGCGCCGAACACGCCGCGCCCGCGCGGGAACGACACCGCGAGGTTCTGGAACACGCTGAGGTTTTCGTAGATGGAGGGCGTCTGGAACTTGCGGCCCACGCCGGCGCGCACGATGCGGTACTCGGCCAGCCCGGTCATCTCGCGGTTGGCGAACTTGATGCTGCCGCCGGTGGCGCGCGTCTTGCCGCAGATCAGGTCGAGCAGCGTGGTCTTGCCGGCGCCGTTGGGGCCGATGATCACGCGCAGCTCGTCGCGGTCCACGTAGAGCGTGAGGTTGTCGATGGCGCGGAAGCCGTCGAAGGAAACGGTCAGGTCCTCCACCGCCAGCATGAAATCGGTATTGCTCATGGCGTCTTCCTCGCGTTCAGGCGCGCTGCCGCGCGCCGGCTTCGGTGGTCCCGGCATCGCCGGCGGCGGCCGGCGATGCCGGTGTGGCGGCGTGGTCGCGGCGCGCCATGTACTTGCGGTAGAGGCCGGCCAGCCCGTCGGGGAAGGCCACCACCACGCCGATGAACAGCGCCGCCATCAGGAACAGCCACAGGTCCGGGAAGCTCTCGGAGAAATACGTCTTGCCGAAGTTGACCAGCAGCGTGCCCCACACCGCGCCCACCAGGCTCATGCGCCCGCCCACCGCGGCGAAGATCACCATCTCGATGGACGGCACGATGCCGACGAACGACGGCGACATGAAGCCCACCTGCAGCGTGAACAGCGCGCCGCCCACCGCCGACAGCGCCGCGGCCAGGCAGAACACGAAGACCTTGAACATGGCCACGTCGTAGCCGGAGAAGCGCACGCGGTCTTCCTTGTCGCGCATGGCCAGCAGCAGCACGCCGAGCTTGCTGCGCTGGATCCAGCGGCACAGCGCGATGGCGCCGAACAGCAGCGCCACGTTGGCGAAGTACAGCGCCACCTTGGCGCCGTCGCCGCGGATGTCCCAGCCCAGCATGG
Source organism: Cupriavidus sp. WS (assembly GCF_000395345.1). NCBI lineage: Bacteria > Pseudomonadati > Pseudomonadota > Betaproteobacteria > Burkholderiales > Burkholderiaceae > Cupriavidus > Cupriavidus sp. WS. The sequence continues at coordinate 3,340 of NZ_AQPL01000309.1, forward strand.
TCTTGAGGTCGGTGATGCCGTTGACGCCGCCGGTGTAGCCCTGCTGGCCGATGATCAGCACCGACAGGATCAGCGCCACGGCCTGCGTGATGATGGCGAAGTAGACCCCGCCCACGCGCCGGCGGAACATGGCGAAGCTCACCACGAAGGCCAGCGCCACCGGCACCGCGATCACGCCGGCCAGCGCGAACGGCAGGTGGCGGAACGGCTCCCACCACCACGGCAGCGCGGTGATCTGGTTCCAGTCCATGAAGTCGGGGATGCCGGGCGTGGACTGGATCGCGGTGCTCTTGGGGTCGGACGCCTCGAGCTTGAGGAACATCGCCATCGCATAGCCGCCGAGGCCGAAGAACACGCCCTGGCCGAGGCTGAGCACGCCGCCGTAGCCCCACAGCATGACCAGCCCGACGGCGACGAAGGCGTAGCTGAGGTACTTGCCGACCAGGTTGAGGCGGAACACGTCGAGCGCCAGCGGCATGATGACCACCAGCACCAGCGCCAGCAGCAGGTAGCCCGAGAGCTCGCTGCGCAGCAGGCGCAGCGGCAGGGACGGGCGGCGCGGCGCCGGCGCGGCGGCGGAGGACGGAGAAGAGGAAGGGGCGGAGGGAGACATCACAAGCTCCTGGGGCGGTCCGGTTCGAGTCGGTGCGGTTCGGTTCGGTTCGGTGGAAGGGCGGTGGTGCGTCAGCGCCGCACCGCCGGCGCGAACAGGCCTTGCGGGCGGATCATCAGGATGGTCACGATCAGCAGCAGCGTCAGCACGCGCGCCATCGAGCCGGTCAGGAAGAACTCGCTGATCGACTGCGCCTGCGCGATGCCGAAGGCCGAGGCCACGGTGCCGAGCAGGCTGGCCGCGCCGCCGAAGGTCACCACCAGGAACGAGTCGACGATGTACAGCGAGCCGCTGGTGGGCCCGGTCGAGCCGATCGTGGTGAAGGCCGCGCCGGCCACGCCGGCGATGCCGCAGCCGATGGCGAAGGTCAGGCGGTCGGTGCGGCGCGTGTTGATGCCGGCGGCGTTGGCCATCGGCCGGTTCAGCGTGGTGGCGCGCACGCGCAGCCCCCAGCGCGAGCGGTACAGCGCCAGCCACACCATGCCGGTGACGAACAGCGTGAGCGCCATCACGAACAGGCCGTTGATGGGAATGTCGAGGCCCGCGGCCGGCGCCCACGAGCCCATCAGCCACTCCGGCAGCGTGGGGCTGACCTCCTTGGGGCCGAAGGTGGAGCGGAAGGTCTGCTGCATGCCCAGCGACAGGCCCCAGGTGGCCAGCAGCGTGTCGAGCGGGCGGCGGTAGAGATGGCGGATCAGCGCCCATTCGGCCACCCAGCCCGCGCAGAACGCCAGCACGAAGGCCGCGCCGATCGCCAGCGGGAAATAGAACGGCATCCACGACGGCGCCAGGCGCTCGGTCAGCGTGGAAGCGAGGAAGATGGTGTAGGCGCCGATCGTCATGAACTCGCCGTGGGCCATGTTGATCACGCCCATCTGCCCGAAGATGATGGCCAGGCCCAGCGCCATCAGCAGCAGCACCGAGAACAGGCTCAGGCCGGCAAAGCCCTGCATCAGGCCGATGTTCAGCATGTCGGTTAGATTCATGTCGCGCTCGCCAAGGAAAGAATGCAGAGAAGACGCCGGACGAAGGCGTCGGTTATCGGTTTTCGGGGCGCAGAACAAGCGAAGCCGATGGTCTTGTCCCGCGCGGCAGCATTGGCCGGCCTCCGCCCTCTCCCCCGGCCCTCTCCCCCGGCCCTCTCCCGCGGGCGGGAGAGGGGAGAACCCCCCCCCGGGCGATCGACGAAGCCGGCGAATGGGCCCACACCGCCAGCGCTGGCCCAAGCAAGGTGTCCTCCCTCTCCCCTCACGGGGAGAGGGCCGGGGAGAGGGGCGGTTTGACTAGGAGCCACATCAAGCGAGGCCAGCGGTTTTGTCCAACGCAGAGGCGAGAAACGAAGCCGCCGGTTTTTTCCAGCACGCCGGCATCCGCCAGCGCCGGCCCTCTCCCCCGACCCCTCTCCCGCAAGCGGGAGAGGGGAGCCAACCAGGCTTTACTGATACCCCTTCGGAAACGGATTCGGCGGGATCAGCTGCGGCGACTCGGCCACCACCTTGAACTGTCCGTCGAGCTGCGCCAGGCCCACGCGCGTCTTGCTCCACAGGTGGTGGTTGGGGTCGACCTTGACGAAGCCTTCCGGCGCGGTCTTCAGCTCGATGCCGGGCGAGGCGGCCACCACCTTGTCGATGTCGAAGCTGCCGGCCTTCTCCACCGCGGCCTTCCACAGCCACGGGCCGAGGTAGGCGGCCTGGGTCACGTCGCCGATCACCGACTTGGCGCCGTACTTGGCCTTGAAGGCTTCCACGAAGGCCTTGTTGTTGGGGTTGTCGAGCGACTGGAAGTACTTCATGGCCGCGTAGAAGCCGGCGATGTTCTCGCCGCCGATGCCCAGCACCTCGTCCTCGGTGACGGAGATGGTCAGCAGGAACTGCTTGTCGGCGGTGATGCCGGCGGCCTTGAGCTGCTTGTAGAAGGCCACGTTGGAGCCGCCCACCACGATGGCGTAGATGCAGTCCGGCTTGGCCACCTTGATCTTGTTGATGAGCGAGTTGAAGTTGGTGTGGCCCAGCGGGTAGTACTCCTCGCCCACCACCTTGAGCTTGAGGAAGTTCTCGATGTGCTTGCGCGCGATCTTGTTCGAGGTGCGCGGCCAGATGTAGTCCGAGCCGATCAGGAAGAAGCTCTTGGCGTTCTTCTGCTTGGCCGCCCAGTCCAGGCCCCAGATGATCTGCTGGGTGGCTTCCTGGCCGGTGTAGATGACGTTCTTGGACTGCTCCAGCCCTTCGTAGAAGGTCGGGTAGTAGAGCAGGCCGTTCTCCTTCTCGAAGATCGGCAGCACGGCCTTGCGCGAGGCCGAGGTCCAGCAGCCGAACACGGCCGCCACGCGGTCGTTGACCAGCAGCTTCTTGGACTTCTCGGCGAAGGTCGGCCAGTCGGAAGCGCCGTCTTCCTTGATGACCTTGATCTTGCGCCCGAGGATGCCGCCGGCCGCGTTGATCTGGTCGATGGCGAGCTGCTCGGCCTGGATCGAGCCGGTCTCGGAGATGGCCATCGTGCCGGTGGCGGAATGGAGCTGGCCGACCGTGACCTCGGTATCGGTGACGGCCAGCTTGGTGGTGTTGGCCACCGCGGTGGGCACCGCCGCGCGCGCCTGCATGCTCAGGCCGGACAGGCCCGCCAGCGACAGCGCCGGCAGCGAGGCCAGGCCCTGCATCATGCGCCGGCGCTGCGGCGAGATGGTGGCGCCGTCTTCGGTTTGCTGCGGTGGGAGGGACCCGTTCTTTGCTTTGTCACGCATGATCGACGCTCCTTGGAGGCGTGGTTGGATGGCGATGGAAGGCGGTGATTGACCCTGCGGCTGGATCATGGTGCAGCGCAACGCACGCTTCCATACGTCATTCGACGTACCCGCCTGCGCATGCTCGGCAGCGGCGCCGGCACGGCACAGCTCTTGCATCAGCGCAGCGCGGCCCACGCCCGGCCCGCGTCCGCACCGTCCGGAGTCATCCACCCTCATGCCCGCCGCCAGCCAGCCCGTACAGCGCATCAGCAAGATCCGGCGCGACTACAACCGCTGGGTTGCCGACGAGACCCTGGAGGACTACGCGCTGCGTTTTGCACCAAGGACGTTCCGCAAGTGGAGCGCCTTCCGCGTGGCCAATACCGCTTTTGGTGCAGTGGCCTTCCTGGCGCTCGAAGCCATCGGCGCGGCCATCACGCTCAGCTACGGCTTCACCAACGCGATGTGGGCCATCGGCGTGGTCAGCCTGGCGATCTTCCTGACCGGCCTGCCGATCTCCTACTACGCCGCCCGCCACGGCCTGGACATGGACCTGCTGGCGCGCGGCGCCGGCTTCGGCTACCTGGGCTCGACCGTCACCTCGCTGATCTACGCCAGCTTCACCTTCATCTTCTTCGCGCTCGAGGCGGCCATCATGGCGCAGGCGTTCGAGCTGCTGTTCGGGCTGCCGCGCTCGTTCGGCTACCTGCTCTCGGCGCTGGTGGTGATCCCGCTGGTCACGCACGGCGTGACGCTGATCTCGCGCTTCCAGCTGTGGACGCAGCCGCTGTGGCTGCTGCTGCTGGCGCTGCCCTACGCGGCGATCGCGTGGCGCGAGCCGGGCCTGTACGCCGACTTCCTCTCGTTCAACGGGCGCCTGGCCGAGGGCGACGGCTTCTCGTGGCATGCGTTCGGCGCCGCCGCCACCGTGACCGCCGCGCTGATCGCGCAGATCGGCGAGCAGGTCGACTTCCTGCGCTTCATGCCCGAGCTGACGCGGCGCAACCGGCTGCGCTGGTGGAGCGCGCTGATCGCCGCCGGCCCGGGCTGGATCCTGCTGGGCGCGGCCAAGATGGCGGGCGGCGCGTTCCTCGCGTTCGTGGCGCTGCAGGCCGAGGTGCCGATCTCGCACGCGCTCGAGCCCACGCAGATGTACCTGGCCGGCTTCGCGCGCGCGCTCGGCGGCGCCGGCCCGGCGTGGCTGGCGGTGGCGCTGACCGGGCTGTTCGTGCTGCTGTCGCAGACCAAGATCAACATCACCAACGCCTACGCCGGCTCGCTGGCGTGGTCCAACGTGTTCGCGCGGCTCACGCACAGCCACCCGGGGCGCGTGGTGTGGCTGGGCTTCAACGTGCTGATCGCGGTGATGCTGATGGCGATGGGCGTGTTCGAGGCGCTCGAGCAGGTGCTGGCGCTGTACGCGCACCTCGCGGTGGCGTGGGTCGGGGCCATCGTCGGCGACCTCGTCATCAGCAAGCCGCTGGGGCTGTCGCCGCGCACCATCGAGTTCCGCCGCGCCTACCTGTTCGACATCAACCCGGCCGGCTTCGGCGCCATGATGCTGGCCTCGGCGCTGTCGATGCTGGTGCACCTGGGCGCGTTCGGCGAGACCCTGCGGCCGGCCTCGATCGGCGTGGGGCTGGCGCTGGCCATCGCGTTCCCGCCGCTGATCGCGTTCGCTACCCACAGCCGCTACTACATCGCGCGCGTGCCGGTGGATTTCGGCCCGCGCCACAAGCGCGTGCGCTGCACGATCTGCCGCAACCCGTTCGAGGTGGAGGACGTGGCCGCGTGCCCGGCCTACCGCGGCCCGATCTGCTCGCTGTGCTGCACGCTCGACGCGCGCTGCGGCGACCGCTGCAAGCCCGGCGCCAGCGCGCAGGAGCAGATCGCCACGGCGCTGGCGCGCGTGCTGCCGGCCGGCACGCCGCCGGTGATGGCGCGCCGCATCGGCCAGTTCTGCCTGGTGCTGGCGGGCATGGTGTTCGCGTTCGGCACGCTGCTGTGGCTGCTCTACACGCAGGAGCAGTTGTCCGGCTCGCTGTACGCGGCCATGCAGCCGCGCACCGGCCTGTTCGTCAAGATCTTCGCCGGGCTGCTGCTGTTCGCCGCGGTGGCGGCGTGGTGGCTGGTGCTGGCCAACGAGAGCCGCGCGGTGGCGCAGGAAGAGTCGGAGCGGCAGAACATGCTGCTGCAGAAGGAAATCGACGCGCACCGCCACACCGACGCGCTGCTGCAGGGCGCCAAGGAAGCCGCCGAGAAGGCCAACCTCGCCAAGAGCCGCTTCATCACCGGCATGAGCCACGAGATGCGCGCCGGCCTGAACTCCATCCTCGGCTACTCGCAGCTGCTGCTGCGCGCGCCGCAGCTGCCGGGCGCGCTGCGCGAGGACGTGCGCACCATCGGCCGCGCCGGCGAGCATCTCTCCAGCCTGGTCGACGGGCTGCTGGAGCTGTCGCGCATCGAGGCCGGCAAGCTGCGCCTGGCGCAGGAAGCGGTGGCGCTGGAGGGCCTGTTCGACGAGCTGGTGCGCATGTTCCGCCCGCTGGCCGCGGCGCGCGGGCTGGCGTTCCACTACCGCGTGGAGGGCGCGCTGCCCACGCACGTGCACGGCGACCCCAAGCGGCTGCGCCAGATCGTCATCAACCTGGTCAGCAACGCCATCAAGTTCACCGAGCAGGGCGCCGTCACGCTGTCGGTGCGGCACCAGCGCGAGCTGGCCACCATCGTGGTGAGCGACACCGGCCCCGGCATCGACGCGGCCGACCAGGCGCGCATCTTCGACCCGTTCGAGCGCGCCGGCGGCCACGACGACCGCGAGGGCATCGGCCTGGGGCTGGCCATCGTGCGGCTGCTGGCCGACCTGATGGGTGGCGAGATCCGCGTGCGCAGCGCGCCCGGCGCCGGCAGCGAGTTCGCGGTGCGGCTGTACCTGCCGGCGGTGACGGCGCCGCTGGCGCGCCGCGCCGCCGCGCCGGACAGCCCGCTGCCGGCCAACGCGCGCGTGCTGGTGGTGGACGACCGCGCCGCGCACCGCGCCGTGCTGCTCGGCTTCCTGGCGCCGCTCGGCCTGGCCGTGCGCGAGGCCGGCGAGGGCGCCGCGGTGCTGCCGGCGGTGCAGCGCTGGCAGCCGCAACTGGTGCTGCTCGACCTCAACCTGCCGGACGCCTCGGGCTGGGACCTGTGCCGCATGCTGCGCGCGCTGCCACAGCCGCCGCTGGTGGTGATCGTGTCCGCCAACGCGCACGAGAACACCGAGGAGGCGCGCGCCACGCACGGCTATTTCGCTTTCGTCAGCAAGCCGGTGCGCGAGGCGGAGCTGATCGAGGTGGTGCGGCGCGCACTGGCGGCCGCCACCGCCACCGCTTCATCGGCGCCGCACCGGGCGCCGCCCGCCGACCTGCTGCGCGAGCTGCTGCTGCTCGGCGCCACCGGGCGCCAGCGCGCGCTCGAGGCGCAACTGGCGGAGCTGGCCGAAGGCGCCGACGCCAGCGCGCCGTGGGCCGCCCGCATGCTGGCGCTGGCGCGCAGCAATGCCGACGCATTCAACCACTCCCTAGGCGAGGCGCTCCATGAATCCCGCTCCTGACCTGCAGACCCGCGTGCTGGTGGTGGACGACAACGCCGACGCGCGCGGCTTCATCGCGCGCGCGCTCGGCGGCGAGGCGATGGCCGTGCACGCCGCCCACAGCGGCGACGCCGCGCTTGCCGCGCTGGCCTTCTTCGAGCCCGACGCGGTGCTGCTCGACGTGGACATGCCCGGCATGGACGGCTTCGCCACCTGCGCCGCGCTGGTCGACCGCCATGCCGACCTGCCGGTGATCTTCATGACGGGCCTGGGCGAGACCGGCCACATCGTGCGCGGCTTCGAGGTCGGCGGCTGCGACTACGTGACCAAGCCGGTGGCGATCGCCGAGGTGGTGGCGCGCGTGCGCTCGCACGCCGCCAAGGCGCGCCTGGCGCGCAGCGCGCGCGCGGCCGTGCTGGGCAGCGCGGTGCCGATGCTGGCCGCCGGCGCGGGCGGGCAACTGATGTGGATGAACGACAGCGCCGCGGCGCTGCTGCGCGCGCAGGGCCTGGCCGCGGTGCCGCCGGGGCAATTGCTGCCGGCGCCGCTGGCCTCGGCGCTGGAGTCGCTGCGCGACGATGCCGGCCCGCAGTGCGCGCGCCTGGGCGCGCTGCAGCTGCGCCGGCTGACCGGCGTGAGCGCGGGCGTGACGGTGGTGGAGCTGGCGGCTTATGCCGCGCAGGCCGCCGGGGAGGGCGGCGTGGCCGGTGTGGCCGGCTCGGCGACCGAGCTGACGCCGCGCGAGGCGGAGGTGATGGTGTGGGTGGCGCGCGGCAAGACCAACCGCGACGTCGCCGAGATCCTCGGCATGAGCCCGCGCACGGTCAACAAGCATCTCGAGCACATCTACGAGAAGCTCGGCGTGGAGACGCGCACCGCGGCGGTGGCGGCGGCGCAGCGCGGCATGGCCTAGGCCGGCCGCGCCGGCGGCGCGATGCAGTGCGGTGCGGCGAGGTGCGGCGAGGTGCAGGCCGCCTAGTGCCCGCAGCGGTGGATTTCCACCGTCACGTGCGCGAGTTCCTCGTGCACGGACAGCGCCTCCTTCACGCGCGCCGGCGTGAGCGCGTCGTCGTGCGTCACCAGGCTGGCGATCACGGCGAACTTCTGCTTGCCCACGCGCCACACGTGCAGGTCGGCCACGCGCGTGCCTTCGGGGCCGTCGTCGAAGCCGGCCAGCACCTCGCGCACCTCGTCCACCACCGGGTGGTCCATCTCGCGGTCCAGCAGCACGGTGCCGGTCTGCCGCAGCAGGCCCAGCGCCCAGTGGCCGACCAGCGCGGCGCCGGCCAGGCCCATCACCGGGTCGAGCCAGCCCAGGCCGAGCCACCAGCCGCCGGCCAGCGCCAGCACCGCCAGCACCGAGGTGGCGGCGTCGGCCAGCACGTGCAGGTAGGCCGAGCGCAGGTTCAGGTCGTGGTGGCCGTGGTGATCGTGGCCATGATCGTGGCCGTGCTCATGCCCGTGCCCGTGTCCGTGGTCATGCCCGTGGTCATGTCCGTGATGGGCGCCGCCCAGGATCAGCGCGCACGCCAGGTTGACCAGCAGGCCGGCGATGGTCACGGCCAGCGCCTCGCGGTAGTGGATGGCCTGCGGGCTGAACAGCCGCTCGACCGAGCCGTACACCATCAGCGCGGCCACGCCGAGCAGGAAGATGGCGCTGGCGAAGCCGGCCAGCACCTCGATCCTCCACGCGCCGAAGGCGAAGCGCCGGTCGCCGGCATAGCGGCGCGCCGCGGCGTAGGCGAACGCGGTCAGGCCGATGGCCAGCGCGTGCGAGCTCATGTGCCAGCCGTCGGCCAGCAGCGCCATCGAGTTGAACCACAGGCCGGCGGCGATCTCGACGACCATGGTGGCGGCGGTGATCAGCATCACCAGGCGGGTGCCGCGCTCGGCGGCGCGGTTGCCGGTGTCGAAGACGTGGCTGTGGGTCCAGCGGGAGAGATCCTGGGTATGCATGGCGGTCCTGTGCAGCTTGGAAATATCGTCGGGCGCAAGCGTAACAGCGCTCGGCGCCACCGGGGCGATTCGTCCCTGCCGGCAGCATGGGCAGGCGCGCCGGCGCGGGCTGTCACGCGTCTCTGCTATTGTTGGCGCGCTGCCCGCCGCAGGCAAGGCACAAGATAACCCACAAGACACCCTACAAGACAGCGCCACAGACGATGCATGCCTCCACCCTGACTTCCGCGGCCGCCCCGGCGCCGATCCCGCTGCGCCAGGCGTTCTGGTACTGGCTCAAGCTGGGCTTCATCAGCTTCGGCGGCCCGGCCGGGCAGATCGCCATCATGCACGAGGACCTGGTCGAGCGGCGCCGCTGGATCTCCGAGAGCCGTTTCCTGCACGCGCTCAACTACTGCATGGTGCTGCCCGGCCCCGAGGCGCAGCAGCTGGCCACCTACATCGGCTGGCTGATGCACCGTACCTGGGGCGGGGTGATCGCGGGCGGGCTGTTCGTGCTGCCTTCGCTGCTGATCCTGATGCTGCTGTCGTGGATCTACCTGCGCTTCGGCGAGGTGCCGGCGGTGGCCGGCGTGCTGTACGGCATCAAGCCGGCGGTGACGGCCATCGTGGTGTCGGCGGCGTGGCGCATCGGCTCGCGCACGCTCCGGAACGGCTGGTTGTGGGTCATCGCGGCGGCGTCGTTCGTGGCGATCTTCGCGCTCGGGCTGCCGTTCCCGGCCATCGTGGTGGCCGCCGCCGTGGCCGGCCACGTGGGCGGGCGCATCGCGCCGCAGCGCTTCGCCGGCGGCGGCGGGCATGGCGCCGGCAAGGCCGGGCACGGCCCGGCGCTGATCGACGACCACACGCCCACGCCCGCGCACGCGCTATTCTCGTGGCGGCGCTTCGCGCGCGTGCTGGCGGTGTTCCTGGCGGTGTGGGCGCTGGCGCTGGGCGCGCTGGCGTGGCGCTACGGCTGGCAGGGCACGCTCACGCAGATGGGCTGGTTCTTCACCAAGGCCGCGCTGATGACCTTCGGCGGCGCCTACGCGGTGCTGCCCTATGTCTACCAGGGCGCGGTGGCGCATTTCCACTGGCTGACCGCGCCGCAGATGATCGACGGGCTGGCGCTGGGCGAGACCACGCCGGGCCCGCTCATCATGGTGGTGGCCTTCGTCGGTTTCGTCGGCGGCTGGACCCACGCCGTGTTCGGCGCCCACGCGCTGGTGGCCTCGGCGGTGGCGGCGGCCGCGGTGGTGACGTTCTTCACCTTCCTGCCGTCCTTCCTGTTCATCCTGCTGGGCGGCCCGTTCGTGGAAAGCACGCACGGCAACCTGAAGTTCACCGCGCCGCTGACCGCCATCACGGCGGCGGTGGTCGGCGTGATCGTCAACCTGGCGGTGTTCTTCGCCTATCACGTGCTGTGGCCGGCCGGGCTGCAAGGCCGCTTCGACTGGCCCTCGGCGCTGATCGGGCTGGCCGCGGCGGTGGCGCTGTTCCGCTTCAAGGCCGGCGTGATCCCGGTGATCCTGGGCTGCGGGCTGGCCGGCATGGCCATCGTGCTGCTGCGCTGAGTCCGCCAGCCGCCGCTGCCAGCCGCTACCAGCCGCTGTAAGGCGCGTCCGGCGCGCGGTGTGCGGCGAAATGCCGCGCCAGGTAGTCGACGAAGGCGCGCACCTTGGCGGTGAGATGGTCGCGCGTGAGGAACACGGCGGACACGTCCGCCGGCGGCGTCGACCACTCCGCCAGTACCTGGCGCAGCCGGCCCGAGCGCAGCATCGGCGCCACCTCCCATTCCGAGCGCATCAGGATGCCGTGGCCCTGCAGGGCCCAGCCGAGCGCGACCTCGCCGTCGTTGGTGCTGGCCGGGCCGCGCACCTTGACGGTCTCCTGGCGGCTGGCCGAGCGCAGGTGCCAGGTGCCGTAGGTGGCGTCGCTCTCGCGCAGCACGATGCAGCGGTGCCGCTGCAGCTCGCGCGGCGAGGCCGGCTCGCCGTGGCTGGCCAGGTAGCGCGGCGCGGCGCACAGCAGGCGGCGGTTGTGGGCGAGCGGGCGCGCGGTCAGGCGGGCGTCGGGCAGGCCGCCCACGCGGATGCCCACGTCGAAGCCGGCCTCGGCCAGGTTGAGCGGCCGGTCGGTCAGCTCGAGCTGCACCTCCACTTCCGGGCAGGCCAGCAGGAAGGCGCCCACCGCCGGCGCCACGTGGCGCCGGCCGAAGCCGAGCGTGGCATTGACGCGCAGCAGCCCGCGCGGCGCCACGCGGCTGCCGCCCAGGCCCTGCTCCAGCTCCTCCAGCTCGGCCAGGATGCGCGCGCCCTGTTCCAGGTAGGCCTCGCCCTCCTGCGTCACGCTCAGGCGCCGCGTGGTGCGGTGGAGCAGGCGCACGCCCAGGCGCGCCTCCAGCGCGGCCAGCCGCTTGCTGGCGGCCGACGGCGTGATGCCGAACTGCTGCGCCGCGCCGGCCAGGCTGCCGCGCTTGACCAGGGTGACGAAGAAGGCGAGATCGGAGAAGGTATCCAAACGGGAATTGGTGAACTGAAGGACCGAATGAAAGTCTGTGGATGAAATTATAGCGGCGCGTTCAATGGTTACACTGGCATCTCCATAAAACAGCGCGGCGGAAGCGGTCCCGTTTCCAAGCCGCCGGACCAAGGAGACCCACCATGACCCGCTTTACCGCGACCCGCGCGTTGACCACCCTGGCCCGCCGCGTGCGCCGGGCCCCGGCTGCCGCGCTTGGCGCGCTCGCCCTGTGCGCCGCGCTGGCGCCCGCCGGCGCCGCCGAGACCTTCCCGGCGCGCCCGATCCGCCTGATCGTGCCGTTCGCGCCGGGCGGCAGCGTGGACATCGCCGCGCGCCTGATCACCGAAGCGTGGGGCCGCCAGCTCGGCCAGCCGGTGGTGGCGGACAACCGCGCCGGCGCCTCCGGCAACATCGGCATGGACCAGGCCGCCAAGGCCAGGCCGGACGGCTACACGCTGGCCATCAACAACGTGGCGCTGGCGGTCAATCCTTCGCTGTTCGCCAGGCTGCCGTTCGACACCGAGCGCGATCTGATGTCGGTCGGCACGATGGGCACCTCGCAGCATGTGCTGGTGGTCACCAACAGCCTGCCGGCCAAGGACGTGAAGCAGCTGATCGCGCTGGCCAGGAGCGAGCCCGGCAAGCTGAGCTTCGGCTCGGCCGGCACCGGCAGCACCCTCCACATGGCGGCGGAGCTGTTCAAGTCCGAGTCCGGCGCCAACATCCTGCACGTGCCTTACAAGGGCGGCGGCCCGGCCATGCTCGACACCATCGCCGGCCAGGTGCAGATCAGCTTCCCGGTGCTGTCGGCCGCGCAGCAGCAGGTGCAGGCCGGCAAGCTGCGCGCGCTGGCGGTGACCGGGCCCAAGCGCTCGCCGCTGATGCCGGGCGTGCCGACCGTCGCCGAGGCGGGCCTGCCCAACTACACGTTCGAGACCTGGTTCATCGTCAGCGCGCCGGCCGGCACGCCCAAGGACGTCATCGCCACGCTCAACCGCACGCTGAACCAGGCGCTGTCCACGCCGGAGATGAAGGCGCGCCTGCTCAAGGAAGGCTTCGAGCCGCTCACCATGAGCCCGGCCCAGGCCGACGCCATGCTGCACAAGGAAACCCTGCGCTGGGCCGCGCAGATCAAGCAGGCCGGCATCACGCCGGAATAGCCATGCCGCGCGGCGGCCACCGCCGCCGGCCGGCTACCCACAAACAAGCACCCACAAGCACAAGTCTCATGCCAGGCCGTACCTTTTACCGCAAGCTGGTGGATTCGCACACCGTGGCGGCGCTCGACGCCGACCACGTGCTGCTCTACGCGGATCTGCACCTGATGAACGAATACACCAGCCCGCAGGCGTTCGCCGGGCTGGCCGAGCACGGGCGCGCGGTGCCCGCGCCGGGCCAGCAGGTGGCGGTGGTGGACCACATCATCCCCACCCACGCGGAAAGCCCGCGCCGCATCCAGGACCCGGCCTCCGCCTTGCAGGCGCGCAACCTCAAGCGCAACTGCGAGCGGCACGGCATCGCGCTGTTCGACACCGACGACGCGCTGCAGGGCATCGAGCACGTGATCGCGCCCGAGCACGGCATGATCCGCCCGGGCATGGTGGTGCTGTGCGGCGACAGCCATACCACCACCTACGGCGCGCTGGGCGCGCTCGGCTTCGGCATCGGCACCTCGGAGGTGGAGCACGTGCTGGCCACGCAGACGCTGGTGTACCGCGTGGCGCGGGACATGCGCATCCGCGTGGACGGCACGCTGCCGCGCGGCGCCACCGCCAAGGACCTGATCCTGCACGTCATCAGCCGCATCGGCGCGCAGGGCGCGCGCGGCTACGTGGTGGAGTTCTGCGGCAGCGCCATCGGCGCGCTGTCCGTGGAGGCGCGCATGACCCTGTGCAACATGACGGTGGAAGCCGGCGCGCGCGGCGCGCTGATCGCCCCCGACGCGCGCACCGTCGACTACGTGCTGGCGCGCGCGCCGGATATCGCCGGCGAGCTGCGCGAGCGCGCGCTGGCCTGCTGGCGCGAGCTGCACTCCGACGCCGATGCGCGCTTCGACAGCGAGCTCGCGTTCGACGCCAGCCACGTCGCGCCCTACGTCAGCTGGGGCACCAGCCCCGACCAGGCCATCGCCATCGACGCGCGCGTGCCGCTGCCCGCGGACGCCGCCGACGACGTGGCGCGCAGCGCCGCGGCGCGCGCGCTCGACTACATCGGCCTGGAGGCCGGCGCCACGCTCGAGGGGCTGCCGGTGCAGCGCGTGTTCATCGGCTCGTGCACCAACGGCCGCATCGAAGACCTGCGCGCGGTGGCCGGCATCGTGCGCGGACGCCGCGTGGCCGAGGGCGTGCGCGCGATGGTGGTGCCGGGCTCGGGCGCGGTGCGCGCCCAGGCCGAGGAAGAGGGCATCGCGCAGGTGCTGCGCGACGCCGGCTTCGAGTGGCGCAAGCCGGGCTGCTCGATGTGCCTGGCCATGAACGACGACGTGCTGGCGCCCGGCGAGCGCTGCGCCTCCACCACCAACCGCAATTTCGAGGGACGCCAGGGGCGCGCCGGGCGCACCCACCTGATGAGTCCCGCGATGGCCGCCGCCGCGGCCCTGACCGGCTGCATCACCGACGTGCGCCGCCTGGAGCAGACCGATGCCTGACAACCGTAGCGAAATCCGCACCGAAAGCCAGACCGGACACGGCGCAAGCCAGGCCGGACACGACCTGATCGCCGCCACCGGCGCGCCGCTGCCGGTGGGCAACCTCGACACCGACCAGATCATGCCCAAGCAGTTCCTGCGCATCATCGACAAGGCCGGGCTGGACCGCGGGCTGCTGTACGACATGCGCTTCGACGCCGACGGCGCGCCGCGCCCGGACTTCGTGCTCAACCAGCCGCAGTACCAGGGCGCCGGCGTGCTGGTGGCCGGGCCCAACTTCGGCTGCGGCTCCAGCCGCGAGCACGCGGTGTGGGGGCTGCAGCAGTTCGGCATCCGCGCGGTGATCGCGCCGAGCTTCGGCGAGATCTTCTACTCCAACGCCATCAACAACCGCCTGCTGCTGGTGATGCTGCCGCAGTCCGAGGTGGACGCGCTGATGGCCGCGGTGTCGGCGCCCGCGCCCGCGCGCATCGAGATCGACCTGGCCGCCATGACCGTGCGCGCCGGCGCGCTGTGCTTCGGCTTCGCGCTGGCCGAGCGCCACCGCCTGATGTTCCGCCAGGGCCTGGACATGATCGGCGCCACGCTGGCGCAGCAGGCGCGCATAGCGGAATTCGCGCGGCGCCATCACAATGCACAGCCGTGGCTGCAGGATGTCGCGGCCCGGACGATGGCGCGGCTGTCCGCCTAGGCGCGGCCGCATTCAGGAGGACCGATCGTGTTCGAAGGCTTCACCCCGCGCCGCGTGCCCTGTGGCGACGTCGAGATCCACGCCGTGGTGGGCGGGCAGGGCCCGGCCCTGCTGCTGCTGCACGGCCATCCGCAGACCCACGTGATCTGGCACAAGGTGGCCGCCGCGCTGGCGCGCCACTTCACCGTGGTCGCCACCGACCTGCGCGGCTACGGCGACAGCGGCAAGCCCGCCGGCCTGCCGGATCACGCCAACTACAGCAAGCGCGTCATGGCGCAGGACCAGGTCGCGCTCATGCACGCGCTCGGCTTCGAGCGCTTCCTGGTGATGGCGCACGACCGCGGCGCGCGCGTGGCGCACCGCATGGCGCTCGACCATCCCGGCGCGATGCGGCGGCTGGTGACGCTGGACATCGCGCCCACGCTGGCGATGTACGAGCAGACCAGCCTGCAGTTCGCCACCGCGTACTGGCACTGGTTCTTCCTGATCCGCCCGGCGCCGTTCCCCGAGACGCTGATCGAGGCCGACCCGGCGCTCTACCTGCGCAGCACGATGGGCGCGCGCAGCGCCGGCCTGGCGCCGTTCACGGACGCGGCGATGGCCGAATACCTGCGCTGCCTCGAGCTGCCCGGCGCCGCGCACGGCCTGTGCGAGGACTATCGCGCGAGCGCTTCGATCGACCTCGAGCACGACCGCGCCGATCTCGCCGCCGGGCGCAAGGTCGAGTGCGGGATGCTCGCGCTGTGGGGCGAGCAGGGCGCGGTGGGCCGCTGCTTCGCGCCGCTGGACGAGTGGCGCAAGGTGGCGCGCGACGTGCGCGGCAAGAGCCTGCCGTGCGGCCACTACATCGCCGAGGAAGCGCCCGAGCTGCTGCTGGAAGAGACGTTGCCGTTCCTGCTGGCCGCGCACTGAGCCACACTGAGCCGCATCGAGACACATCGCGCTGCACGCAGACGCATTGCGCCGCCCGGCGCGAGTGGGGATGACGGGGGGTAGCCCGCGCGTGCATGCGCGCCACGGCCTGCGCTTTATCGCGCAATGAGGGCACAAAGCGCGGTGTTCGGGGATAAAATGCGCGCCATGCCTGCCATTTGCCGTCGTGTCCCGGTCCGGGACGCGCGGCAGCCCGGCACTTCTCTCCCCTATGGACGACACCCCGCCGCGCGCACCGATCCCGTCACCTCCCGCCACGTTCGCCGCGCCCGCAGGCGCGAGCGCGGCGGCGGGCGTGGCCGCCGCCGCCGGGCAGCCGGACCTGCTGCTCGACAGTATCGCCGATGCCGTCGTCGCGTTCGACCGCGACTGGCGCTTCACCTACGTCAACCGGCCCGCCGAGCGCCTGTTCAGGCGCAGCCGCGCCGAACTGCTGGGCCGCGCCATCCGCGACTGCTGCCCCGAGCTGGACGGCTCGCCCAGCTACCAGGCCGGCGTCGAGGCCGCCGCCAGCGGCGAGCCCCGCACCAGCACCGCGTTCCATGCGCCGCTGGCCTGCTGGCTGGAGGCGCGCGTGTTCCCGCACGCCGGCGGGCTGGCCATCCTGTTCCGCGACGTCAGCAGCGAGCGCGAGCAGTCCGCGCAGCTCGAATACCACGCCGGCCACGATTACCTGACCGGCCTGCCCAACCGCCGCCGCTGCACGCAGGTGCTGGCTGACGCGGTGGCCGAGGCGGCCGCGGCGCGCGCCGCCGCGGCGGGCGGCAGCGACGATGGCGGCGACGGCAGCGGCGACGGCAGCGATGATGGCAGCGATGATGGCAGCGGCAGCGGCAGCGGCAGCGGCAGCGGCAGCGGCAGCGCGCGCGACGGCGTGGCCGTGCTGTTCGTCGACCTGGACCGCTTCAAGGAAGTGAACGATGCGTTCGGCCACGCCGCCGGCGACGCCCTGCTGCGCGAAGTGGCCGAGCGCTTCCTGGCGCTGCTCGGTCCCGACGCCTTCGTCGCGCGCGTGGGCGGCGACGAGTTCGTCTTCGTGCTGCGCTGCGCCCATGCCGGCCAGGCCGAGCGCTTCGCCGGCACCATCCTGGCCGGCGTCTCGCATCCGTTCCAGGTCGAGGGCCACACGGTGCTGCTGGGCGCCAGCGTGGGCATCGCGCAATGGCCCGAGGCCGGCAGCGGCGCCGACACGCTGCTCAACCACGCCGACGCCGCCATGTACGCCGCCAAGGGCGCGGGCCGCTTCCAGTTCCGCACCTTCCACCGCGATCTCGCGCACGGCATGCGCCAGCGCCTGCAGTTGCGCGCCGACCTGCTGGCGGCACTGGCCGACGACCAGCTCGTGCTGCACTTCCAGCCGCAATGGTCGCTGCCGGACGCGCGCCTGGTGGGCGCCGAGGCGCTGCTGCGCTGGCAGCACCCGGTGCACGGGCTGCTGCTGCCGGGCGCCTTCCTCGACGTGGTGCTCGAGTCGCCGCTCGAGGCCGCGGTCGGCATGTGGGTGATGCGCGCCGTGTGCGGCCAGATCGCCGGCTGGCGCCGCGAGGGCCTGCCGGTGCCCAAGATCTCGCTCAACCTGTCGGCCAGGCAACTGGTGATGCCGGGGCTGGCCGGGGTCCTGACCGGGCTGGCGAGCGAGCACCGGGTGCCGTGCGCGCTGCTCGACGTGGAAGTCACCGAGAACGCGCTGATGACCGACCTCGACAACGCCGCCGCGGCGCTGGGCGAGCTCAAGCGGGCCGGCATCAGCGCCTCGCTGGACGACTTCGGCTCGGGCTACTCCAGCCTGGCTTACCTGACGCGCCTGCCGGTCGACACGCTCAAGGTCGACAAATCGTTCGTCGCCGCGCTGGGCCGCGCGCCCGAGGCGCTGGCGGTGATGCGCGGGGTGATCGCGCTGGCGCGCTCGCTGGGCCTGCGCAGCCTCGCCGAGGGCGTGGAAAACGAGGCCCAGCAGCGCCTGCTGGCCGACGAGGGCTGCGACGCGGCGCAGGGTTTCCTGCTCGGCCGGCCGCTGCCGCCGGCCGAGTTCGCCGCCGTGATGCGCGGCGGCGGAGCCACCGGGCGCGGATGACGCAGCGCGGCAACAACCCGCAGTCATGCCGAGCACGATGGGGCCCGGAGGTGCATAATCGCCCACCAGTACGACACGTCCTGGCCGAAGTGGTCGACCGGCTCAACATACATTCATGAATGGATGTATAATTTCGCGATTGTTCGCCTGGGAGTCCAGGCGTCTGTTGCGGAACTTGACCATGACTTACCGTTTTATTGCCGGATGCATCGGCACCTGGCTTGCGATCGCCGTGACCGCGGGCTGGGTGATGGAGCGCCTCTGGTCCTGAGTACGGGTGGTCGGCCTTGCCGCGCGGAGGTGGCAAGGTTTTCGCCAGGACTTGCCATTCTCGCGGTTTCACCACCACCTTGCACATGACCAATCAGAAGAAGAAGGCCGGCCTTGCCCGCCGGTTCGCATCGCAATTCAAGGCGCTCGGCGCCGTCGCCGCTCTGGGCGCCTGCGCTGCCGCGCACGCCGATCCCGCGGTCCACGTGGCCGTCGGCCGCGATCCCGGCCACAACATCAACAAGTACGAAGTCGGCGTCAACTGGGATTCCGGCTTTGCCTGGGGCAACCCGCAGGGCTGGCAGTTCAAGCTGCAGTGGGAAGCCGAAGTCGCCGAGTGGAACACCCTGAGCGGCACCAACCACCACAACCTGACCGAATTCGGCTTCACGCCGGTGTGGCGCCTGGAAAAGCGCGGCGGTGCCTGGGTGCCGTTCCTCGAAGCCGCGGTCGGCGTGCGCATGCTGAGCAGCAAGTACACCTCGGAAGAGCACCGTTCGGGCAGCCTGTTCCAGTTCTCGGACATGCTGGGCCTGGGCGTGGCCTTCGGCCCGAAGACCGCCTATGAGGCCGGCTTCCGCTACCAGCACGTCTCCAACGCCGGCATCAAGCAGCCCAATCCGGGCAGCGGCTTCTACACCGGCTACGTGCGTTATCGCTTCTGAGGTTAGCCGCCGGGCCTGACGCCCGGCGCCCATCAGGCCAGCCGCGCCAGCCCCGGGCGCGCGCCACGCGCGCCGCGCGCCGGGCTTTCCGCCGGCGCGGCGCGGTCCTGCCCGCCGCGCAGCGAATCGAAGAAGCGCCACAGCGCCGGCGCGTCGCTGGTGGCCACGTTGAAGCGGATCCACGGCGAATCGCCCTCGTCCGGCACGAAATACGATCCCGGCGCGAGCCAGATGCCGTGCTCCAGCGCCAGCGTGGCCAGCCGGTTGCCGGAGCGCGCGGCCTCGCCGTCGCTTCCTTCTCTTTCTCCGCTTGCCCCGTTCTTCCCGCTGTCCTCCGGCCGCACGCGCGCCCAGGCGAACATCCCGCCTTCCGGGCGCAGCAGCACTTCCAGCCCGTGCGCCTCCATCTTCTCCGTGATGCGGTCCTGCTGGCCGCGCAGCCGCTCGGCCAGCGCCGCCACGTGGCGGCCGTAGTGGCCGCTGGCCAGCACCGAGTACACCAGCCGCTCGGTCACTTCCGACGAGGTCAGCCCCACCGCCATCTTGGTGCGCGCCAGCGCCTTGGCCAGTTCCGGGCTGGCCGCGAGGTAGCCCACCCGCAGCGAGGGCGCGATGGTCTTGGAGAAGCCGTTCACGTAGATCACGTGCGACAGCCCGTCCATCGCCGCCAGCATGGGCGAGCCGGCCGGCGCCAGCTCGCGGTAGATGTCGTCCTCCACCACCAGCAGCCGGTATTGCTCGGCCAGCTGCAGCACGCGGTGCGCGTTCATGCTGGTGAGCGTGCCGCCGGTCGGGTTCTGCAGCACCGTGTTGACGAACAGCGCGCGCGGCGCGTGGGCGCGGATGGCGTGGTCGAGCGCGTCGGTGTCCAGCCCGGCCGCGGTGCGGCGCACGCCCACCACCCGCAGCCCGGCCAGGCGCAGGATCTGCAGCAGGTTGCAGTAGCAGGGATCTTCCACCAGCACCGTGTCGCCGGGGCGCAGCAGCGTGCGCACCACCAGGTCCAGCGCCTGCGTGGCGCCCTGCGTGAGCACCACCTGCTGGGCCTGCACCGGCATGCCGTACTGGCTCAGGCCGGCGGCGATATGCTCGCGCAGCGCGGCGAAGCCGTAGGGATGGCCGTAGCCCGACACCTGCGCGGCCGGCACGCGCGCGGCCGCGCGCATGGCCTGATGCAGCCCTTCCTCGTTGAGCCAGTCGCCGGGCAGCCAGCCCGCGCCGGCCTTGATCGGCACCGAGTGGTCGGCGAACACGTCCGACAGCAGCCAGGCGGCGTTGAGCCCGGGCGCTTCCCAGCGCGCCGCCGGCACCTGCCCGGCGGGCGCGTGGCGGTGCGCCACCGTGTAGCCCGAGCCCACGCGCGCGCTCAGGTAGCCCAGCGCGGTCAGGCGGCCGTAGGCCTCGGCCACGGTGAAGGTGCTGATGCCATGCTGCTGGGCGAAGCGCCGCACCGAAGGCAGCGCCACGCCGGCGCGCAGCACGCGGCGGTCGACCAGGCTGGCGATGCCGGCCACGATCTGTTCGGTCAGGGTGTCGCCGCTGCGGCGGCCGCGCACGAGTTCCAGGTTGAGCATGCGTCACGCGCGATGGAAATGAACCTGTACAGTTTAAGCGCACCGCCCGGCCAACGGGAAGCACGGCCTCGCGGCACCTCGATGCCACGCTGCCGCGCAATGCCCGCACGGGCGCGGATTTCCATGACGCAATGCGCAATCGCGTCGCCATCGGCCGGGCTGGTCGGCATCGGCGCCATGCCGTGATCTGTACGGTTGTTGCACTAGAACCTGTACGGTCAGGCGAGGTTTTGCCGACCGTATATTCTTCAAGACAGGCCGTACCGCTACAGTGGCCGCATTCACCAGCAGTGCCCCCGGACAACCGACCGAACAACCCGGGCGCGGCCCGCACGCCGCGCCCCTAGCCGAACCCCCTGAGGAGGACGTATGGATGCCGCCAAGACCGTGATCCCCGATCTCGACGCCCTGTGGATGCCGTTTACCGCCAACCGCCAGTACAAGGCTGCGCC
The DNA here is from genome assembly GCF_000395345.1 of Cupriavidus sp. WS. Taxonomy (NCBI): domain Bacteria; kingdom Pseudomonadati; phylum Pseudomonadota; class Betaproteobacteria; order Burkholderiales; family Burkholderiaceae; genus Cupriavidus; species Cupriavidus sp. WS. The sequence goes on from NZ_AQPL01000309.1 coordinate 24,007, forward strand.
GCGCCTGCTGGCCTCGGCCAGCGGCATGTACTACACCACCCATGACGGCCGCCAGGTGCTCGACGGCTGCGCCGGCCTGTGGTGCGTGGCCGCCGGCCACTGCCGCACCGAGATCACCGAAGCCGTGGCGCGCCAGATCCAGACGCTGGACTACGCGCCGCCGTTCCAGATGAGCCACCCGCTCACGTTCGAAGCCGCCACCAAGCTCGCCGGCATCATGCCCGCGGGCCTGGACCGCATCTTCTTCACCAACTCGGGCTCGGAATCGGTCGACACCGCGCTGAAGATCGCGCTGGCCTACCACCGCGCGCGCGGCGAGGGCCAGCGCACGCGCTTCATCGGCCGCGAGCGCGGCTACCACGGCGTGGGCTTCGGCGGCATGGCGGTGGGCGGCATCGGCGGCAACCGCAAGGTCTTCTCCGGCAACCTGATGCCCGGCGCGGATCACCTGCCGGCCACGCTCAACATCGCCGAGGCGGCCTACTCCAAGGGCCAGCCGCAATGGGGCGCGCACCTGGCCGAGGATCTCGAGCGCATCCTGGCGCTGCACGACCCGTCCAACGTCGCCGCCGTGATCGTCGAGCCGCTGTCCGGCTCGGCCGGCGTGCTGGTGCCGCCGGTGGGCTACCTGGAAAAGCTGCGCGAGATCACCAGCAAGCATGGCATCCTGCTGATCTTCGACGAGGTCATCACCGCCTTCGGCCGCCTGGGCGCGGCCACCGCGGCCGAGCGCTTCAAGGTCACGCCGGACCTGATCACGATGGCCAAGGCCATCAACAACGCGGCCGTGCCGATGGGCGCGGTGGCGGTGCGCCGCGAAGTGCACGACGCCGTGATCAACTCCGCCGCGCCGGGCGCGATCGAGTTCCTGCACGGCTACACGTATTCGGGCCACCCGCTGGCCGCCGCCGCGGCCATCGCCACGCTGGACATCTACAAGAACGAGGACCTGTTCGGCCGCGCCGCCGCGCTGGCGCCCGCGTTCGAGACCGCCGCGCATGCGGTGCGCGGCGCGCCGCACGTGAAGGACATCCGCAACTTCGGCCTGGTGGCCGGCATCGAGCTGGAGCCGCGCGCGGGCCAGCCCGGCGCGCGCGGCTACGAGGCCTTCCTCAAGTGCCTGGAGCGCGGCGTGCTGGTGCGCTACACCGGCGACATCCTGGCCTTCTCGCCGCCGCTGATCATCACCGAAGAGCAGATCGGCCACATGTTCGACACCGTGAAGAAAGTCCTGCAGGAATTGCAGTAACCGCAGCGGCCAGACAGGGGACACCGACGTGAACATCGCAGAAAACCGGCAGATCGCCGACATCGGGCACTACATCGGCGGCACCGTGCGCGCCGCCTCCTCGGACCGCTTCGCCGATGTCTTCAACCCGGCCACCGGCGCCGTGGCCGCCCGCGTGGCGCTGGGCGGCGCGCGGGACGTTGACGCCGCCGTGGCCGCCGCGCACGCGGCGTTCCCGGCCTGGTCCGAGACCGCGCCGCTCAAGCGCGCGCGCATCCTGTTCAAGTTCAAGGAACTGCTCGACCGCCACCACGACGACCTCGCCGCGCTGATCACGCGCGAGCACGGCAAGGTGTTCTCCGACGCCAAGGGCGAAGTCACGCGCGGCGTCGAGGTGGTGGAGTTCGCCTGCGGCATCCCCAACCTGCTCAAGACCGACTTCACCGACAACATCGGCGGCGGCATCGACAACTGGAACCTGCGCCAGCCGCTCGGCGTGGTGGCCGGCATCACGCCGTTCAACTTCCCGGTGATGGTGCCGATGTGGATGTTCCCGGTGGCGCTGGCGTGCGGCAACACCTTCGTGCTCAAGCCGAGCGAGCGCGATCCGTCGCCCTCGCTGCTGATCGCCGACCTGCTCAAGCAGGCCGGCCTGCCCGACGGCGTGTTCAACGTCGTGCAGGGCGGCAAGGAAGCCGTCGACGCGCTGCTCGCGCACAAGGACGTGCAGGCGCTGTCGTTCGTCGGCTCCACGCCGATCGCCGAGTACATCTATACCGAAGGCACCAGGCACGGCAAGCGCGTGCAGGCCCTGGGCGGCGCCAAGAACCACCTCGTGGTGATGCCCGACGCCGATCTCGACCAGGCCGTGGACGCGCTGATCGGCGCCGCCTACGGCTCGGCCGGCGAGCGCTGCATGGCGATCTCGGTGGCGGTGGCGGTCGGCGACGTGGCCGACAAGCTGGTGCCGCGCCTGGCCGAGCGCGCCAGAACGCTGAAGATCCGCAACGGCATGGAAGCCGACGCCGAGATGGGCCCGCTGGTCACGGCCGCGCACAAGGCCAAGGTCGAGGGCTACATCGCCCGCGGCGTGGAAGAGGGCGCCACGCTCGTGACCGACGGCCGCGGCCACAAGGTCGACGGCCACGAAGGCGGCTTCTACGTGGGCGGCACGCTGTTCGACCACGTCACGCCGGACATGACCATCTACAAGGAAGAGATCTTCGGCCCGGTGCTGTCGGTGGTGCGCGTGAACGACCTCGCCCACGCGGTGGCGCTGATCAACGCGCACGAGTTCGGCAACGGCGTGTCCTGCTACACCAGCGACGGCGGCGTGGCGCGCGCGTTCTCGCGCCAGATCCAGGTCGGCATGGTCGGCATCAACGTGCCGATCCCGGTGCCGATGGCGTGGCACTCGTTCGGCGGCTGGAAGCGCTCGCTGTTCGGCGACCACCACGCCTACGGCGAGGAAGGCGTGCGCTTCTACACGCGCTACAAGAGCATCATGCAGCGCTGGCCGGACAGCATCGGCAAGGGCGCGGAGTTCACGATGCCGGTGGCGAAATAACGCTGCCGGCGGGGGCGGGCGGCGATGTCCGCCCCTGGCCCTGGTGCTGCGAATGCCCTTCACCGGATTGTGCAAGGGCATTTTTCTTTTGCGGCTGGCGCCGCCGCGGCTCACGCGGGCGGCGTTGCCCAGTCCTCGAACCGAAGTCCCGGTATGCGCCGGAACTCGCGCACGTTGTTGGTGATCAGCGTGGCGCCGGCGGCGCTGGCATGTCCCGCGATGGCGGCATCGTTGTCGCCGACCGGCGTGCCGCGCGCGGCCAGTTCCACGCGGATTGCCGTGGTGGTATCGACGGCGGCCGCATCCCAGGGCAGGATGCCGTCGAGGCGCGAGACAAAAGCGGAAACGAGTGCGGTGTGCTTCGGCGAGGCTTTCTTGCCGACCGAGCCGAAGCGCATTTCCGCATAGGTGATGGCCGATACGACGATGCGGTGCTGCGCGCTGACGCAGGCCTGGAGCCTGGCGAGCACTTCGGGATGGCGCTCGCGCATGACGAACGAGCAGATATTGGTGTCGAGCATGTAGAGCCGCTTCACTCCCGGGTCGCCTCCTTGTTCCCATCCGTGCCGGACAGATCGAAGCCTCCCATCTGGACGACGGCCGGGCGCTCGGTGAGGAAATCGCCATCTGCCAGCGGCTCGCCCGTGAACGACACCCACGACGGCCGCACCGGGCGCAGCAGGATCGTGTCCCCGTCGCGGCGGATCTCCAGTTCGGTCACGCCGTCGAACTGCATGTCCTTGGGAATGTGGATAGCCTGGCCGGCGTTGTTCCTGAAAATGGCAACGGTACGCATGGCACCTCCTGTGGGATGGATGACCTTACCGCGCCATTCTAGATATATGCCTCCATCTGTAAAGCCGACTACGTGCTGTAGGCGGCGCTTCTAACACATGTTGACATGTGGTCCACGCATACAGCCACGCCAGGCGAAATCGCCGCGTGGATGATCGGCCGGGACTTGCTGCTCTCGAGTACGGCTTTTCCTACGCGCGCCGCGACGCGGTGCCGCATGGCGGCTGAGGTGCGCGCCGCCGCTGGCGTGCCCGAACGCCGCCCGGCATGATAAGGTTCGCACGCGAATCTCTTCGCGCGCCTTTCACGAGCAAGGGCAGCCACCGATTCGAGGACGACGATCGAGGACGACAAGTTGACGGTAAAGGACGATTCGGAGCGCCGCCTGGTCTACCTGCTGAACGTGGGCCAGCGCCGCCTGCAGCGCTGGACGCAGGCGCGCGCCGCGGCCGGCGGCGTGACCGCGGCGCAGGCGGGCCTGCTGTACTTCCTGGGCAAGCACAACGGCGCGCTGATGAGCGAGGCGGCCGCCGCGCTCGACATGGGTGCCCCCGGCATGAGCGGCCTGGTGGACCGCATGGCCCTGGCGGGCCTGGTGGAGCGGCGCGCCGACGCGGACGACGGGCGCGCCTCGCGCATCTGGCTGACGCCGGCGGGCCGCACCGCGCGGGCCCGCGCCAAGGCGGGGCTGGCGCAGCTCAACGCCCGGCTGACCGAAGGCTTCAGCGAGGCGGAGATGGCCATCGTCGCGCGCTGGCTGCAGAGCCTGCAGGAGAAGTTTCCCGCCGTCGACGACTGAGCGACCGAGCGACTGAATGACCGAAGGCAGGCGCCTACGCGCGCGCCACCTTCGAGAAATCGGCCGGGCGGCGCTGCGCGAACGCGCTGAAGGCTTCCCGGGCTTCGGCGCTCTTCAGGCGCGCTTCGAAGCAGGCGCTTTCCGCCTCCATCTGCGCGACCAGCGCCTGCCCGTCGCGCATCAGTCCCTTCATCGCCAGCAGCGAGCCGGCCGGCTTGGCGGCGATGCGCGCGGCCATCGCCTTGGTTTCCGCATGCAGCTGGTGCGCCGGCACGATGCGGTTGGCGAGGCCCCAGGCCAGCGCCTGCGCGGCCGCCACCGGCTCGCCGAGCGCGAACATCTCGAACGCGCGCGCGTGCCCCACGCGCAGCGGCATCAGCAGGCTGGAGGCGGCTTCCGGCACCAGCGCGAGGTTGATGAACGGCGTGATGAGCTGGGCATCGTCGGCCAGCAGCACGTAGTCGCAATGCAGCAGCATGGTGGTGCCCACGCCGACCGCCTTGCCCTGCACGGCGGCCACCAGCGGCAGCCTGGCGGTGGCGAGGCTGTGCAGGAAGCGCGTCACGTGCCGCTCGGCCGGGCCGTTGCCGGCGGCCTGGGCGGCGAATTCGCTGACGTCGTTGCCGGCGCTGAAGGTGTCGCCGGCGCCCCGGATGACGACGACGCGGATGCCGGGGTCATCCTGCGCGCCTTCGATGGCGTCCGCCAGCGCGCCGTACATGGCGTTGGTCAGCGCGTTCTTCTTGTCGGTGCGCGAGATGGTCAGCGTGAGCACGCCGCCGGCGAGGTCGGTGTCGAGTTCCGGGATCAATGCGGTCTCCTGAAATAAAGTTCGCATGCAAAGTATATCTACTTTGCATGCGAAGTAAACCAGGAGCGGGCCTGCCTTCTCTCCCGCCTATCCCCGCTCCCGCCTATCCCCGGCGCGCGCCGGCCTCTTCCAGGAAAGCCAGCGCGCGCGGCTCCTCCACGAACGCCGAGTTGATGCGGATCCAGGCCGAGGTCTCGCCGCCGGGGCGGAAGTAGTTGCCCGGCGCCAGCGTCACGCCGTGCTGCTCGGCCAGCGTCACCAGCTCGCGCGAGTCCGCCACGCCGCGCGTGCGCGCCCACAGGAAGTTGCCGCCGGCCGGTTCGCAATAGACTTCCCAGCCCGCGCCGTGCAGGCGCCGCACCGCGCCCGCGGTGGCCTGGCGCACGCGCAGGCGCAGCCGCTCCATGTACTTGCGGTAGGCGCCGCGCTCGAGCAGCGCCGCGGTCACGGCTTCCGCGAAGTGCGAGCCGGCCACGCTGGTCAGCACCTTCACGTCCACCAGGTCCTTGACCAGCGCCTTGTCGGCCACCAGGTAGCCGATGCGCAGCGAGGCCGACACCGTCTTGGAGAAGCCGCCGATGTAGATCACGTGCTCGAGCTGGTCCAGCGTGGCGAGGCGGTCGGTGAAGTGGGTCTGGAAGTCGGAGAAGATGTCGTCCTCGACGAAGCGGAAGCCGTGCTTGCGCGCCAGCTCCAGCAGCCGGAACGCCACCGGCGGCGCCAGCGTGGAGCCGGTGGGGTTCTGCAGCACGCTGTTGGTGAAGAACAGCTTGGGCTTGTGCTCGCGCAGCAGCGCCTCGGCGGCGTCGGGGTCGGGGCCGTTGGCGGTGTGCGGCACGCCCACCAGGCGCACGCCGTGCAGGCGCAGCAGGCCGAACAGGTTGTAGTAGCCGGGGTCCTCCACGAACACCGTGTCGCCGGGCTTGAGCAGGCGGCGCACCACCAGGTCCAGCGCCTGGCTGGCGCCGCTGGTGATCAGCACCTGCGGCAGCTCGGCGGTGATGCCGAGCTGCCGCACGCGCGTGAGCACGTGCTGGCGCAGCTCCGGCAGGCCCATCGGCGTGGCGTAGTGGATCACGCTGGCCACTTCCGTGCGCGAGACCTGGCGGATGGCCTGGGTCAGGCCTTCGAGGTCGCGCCACTGCTCCGGCACGAAGCCGCCCGCCAGCTTGAGCGTGGCGCTCGGGTGGTTGAACTGCTCCAGGATGTGGTCGGAGAGGTCCTCGGCCAGGCTTGGGTTGGACCAGCCGTTGGCGCCGCGCGCCAGCAGCGGGCTGTCCGCCACGAAGAAGCCCGAGCCGTGGCGCGAATCGAGCAGGCCCTGCGACACCAGCCGGTCATAGGCCTCGATCACCGGGAAGCGGCTGATGCCGTGCTCGGCGGCGAGCTGGCGGATCGACGGCAGGCGCGCGCCGGGGCGCACCTCGCTCGAGCTGATCCAGCTCTTGACCTCGTTGACGATCTGGTCGGTGATGGGCACGCCGGTGGCGGGGACGAGAGTGAGCTTCATGAGGGCGCGTGTCGGGGAAGAACGTGTGCCGGAAAAGGCAAGTGTCAGGAAAAACTACTGAACAGTGCATGGAAAACTGTTCACAACTGTTCATGGGATTGTAGTTGCCGCCGTGAATAATGGAAGGCATGCGGAGGAGGTGCCCCCGCCAGTCGGCGCGGCAGGGCATGGAGCACACCGCAATGCAGAGACAGGAGCGGCAACATGCGTGAACTACGGATCTTCGAACTGGATGAACCCGGCCGGCCGGTGGGCTGGCGCGCCCGCGAAGGGCAGACCGTCAAGGCGGTCGAAGGACGCCTGTGGCTGACGATCGAAGGCCATCACGCCGACATCTGGCTGCTGCCCGGCGCCTGCTGCGCGCTGCCGGCCGGCGCCAGGGTCTGGCTGTCCGGCGAGAGCGAGGGCGCCCGCTTCACGCTGGCCGAAACCCCGGTGCCGCTGTCGTGGCGCTGGCTGGCCATCCTCGGGCGCGCGCTGGGCCGGCGCCTGGGCCAGCGGCGCGCCGGCGCCACGCAGTGCCCGGAGCCGGGGCTGTGAGGCGCGCGCGGCCCGGTTATTTCCGTCGGTAAAGAATGTCGGCGCAGCGCGTGCGCAGGAACTCGTGCAGCCGCTGCACCGCCGGCGTGAGCAGCGTGCGGTGCGCGCTGACCAGTTGCAGCGGCGTCGGCTCGCCGTGCTCGGGCGGGAACAGTTCGACCAGGCGGCCGGCGTACAGGTCCGGCGAGACATCGATGCGCGACTTGTACACCAGCCCGTGGCCGGCCACGGCCCAGCGCCGCACCACGTCGGCATCGTCGCTGACGCGGTCGCCTTTCACGGTCACGGTTTCCACGCCGCGCGGCAGGTGGAAGGTCCAGCGCTCGTGGGTCTGGTCGCCCATCACGTAGCGCAGGCAGTTGTGCTTGCGCAGGTCCGCCGGCGAGGCCGGCGCGCCGTGGCGCTTCAGGTAGGCGGGCGAGGCGCACAGCGTGCGGCGGTTGGCCGGCGCCAGCGGCAGCGCCACCAGGCTGGAATCGGCCAGCGTGCCGTAGCGCACGCCGATGTCGAGCGGCTGGCGGAAGAAGTCCGCGGCCTGGTCGCTGATGCGCAGGTACAGCGAGACCTTCGGATGCACCTGCTGGAACGCGTCCAGCCAGGGCAGCAGCACGTTGCGTCCCAGGTCCGACGGCGCCGACAGCCGGATCGGCCCGGCAATCTCGGCGCTGGCCTGCGCCAGCGCCTGGCGCCCGCCGTCGATGGCCGCCAGCGCCGCCCGCGCGTGCGGCAGGTAGCGCTCGCCTTCTTCCGACAAGCGCAGGCTGCGCGTGGAGCGCACGAACAGGCGCAGGCCCAGCTCCTGCTCCAGCCGCTTCATGGCGCTGCTGGCCAGCGCCGGCGTGATGTCCAGCAGCCGGGCCGCCGCGGAAAAGCTGCCCGACTCGGCGGTCCGGACAAATACCTGGAGATCGTCGAGTCTGAGCATTTTCTTCGGATCAGCGAAAGTGTTTGCTCGATTAGAGCATTTTTCGCGGAAGCCGGATAGGCGAACATCGCGGCATGCATCGGTTGCCGCTCACCGTCGCTTACCGCCTGCCTTGTTCGCCCGATTCCCATGTCCAGGAACCTGTCCGCCATGAAAGCCATCGCCTACACCCGCAACGAACTGCCCATCACCGATCCGGCCTCGCTGGTCGACATCGAACTGCCCGTGCCCACGCCCGGCCCGCGCGACCTGCTGGTGGCGATCCGCGCCATCTCGGTCAACCCGGTGGACACCAAGGTGCGCGCCAACTTCCCGACCGAAGCCCCGCGCGTGCTGGGCTGGGACGCCGCCGGCACGGTGACGGCCGTGGGCGCCGAGGTCACGCTGTTCCAGCCCGGCGACGCGGTCTACTACGCCGGCACGCTGGGCCGCCCCGGCACCAACGCCGAATACAGCCTCGTCGACGAGCGCATCGCCGGCCACAAGCCCGCCACGCTGAGCGATGCCCACGCCGCCGCGCTGCCGCTGACCGCGCTCACCGCCTGGGAACTGCTGTTCGACCGCCTCCACATCGCCGAAGGCGGCGGCGCGGGCCAGCACCTGCTGGTGGTCGGCGCGGCCGGCGGCGTGGGTTCGATCCTGGTGCAGCTCGCGCGCAAGCTTACCGGGCTGACCATCATCGGCACTGCCTCGCGCGCCGAAACCCGGCAATGGGTGCGGGACCTCGGCGCCCACCACGTCATCGACCACAGCCAGCCGCTGGCGGCCGAGCTGGCCCGCATCGGCGTCAGGCAGGTCGAGCACATCGCCAGCCTGACCCATACCGACGCGCACTACGCCGCGCTGGTCGAAGCGCTGGCCCCGCAAGGCCAGTTCGCGCTGATCGACGATCCCGCCACGCTGGACGCCATGCCGCTCAAGCGCAAGTCGGCCTCGCTGCACTGGGAATTCATGTTCGCCCGCTCCATGTTCGAGACCCCGGACATGATCCGCCAGCACGAGATCCTCGACCGCGTGGCCGGGCTGATCGACGACGGCACGCTCAAGACCACCTTCGGCGAGCACTACGGCACCATCGACGCGGCCAACCTGCGCCGCGCGCATGCCTTGCTGGAAAGCGGCCGCGCGCGCGGCAAGATCGTGCTCGAGGGGTTCTGAGCGCTGCCGGGCGCCAGGTGCCGTCAGGATTGTTGATTTGCAAAAGGGCGCTTCGGCGCCCTTTTTGCGTTTGGAATGACCGGCGCGAAACGCCGCGTCATGCGCGGTGCCGGCATGGCCGGCTCCGGGTCCGGTCCCGGTTATGCCGCCTCGATTTCCAGGCGCGGATGCAGCCCCGAGCGCACCACCAGCGACACCAGCATGTCGAGGCTGAACTTGTCCCACTTGCCGCGCACCAGATCGGAGACGCGCGGCTGGCTGATGCCCAGCGCGTCCGCCGCCTGGGCCTGGGTCCATCCGCGGGCGTCGACGACCTGACGCAGCGAGGCCATGAGATCGGCCCGCAGCTTGAGCAGGGTGGCTTCCTCGTCGGAGAAGCCGAGGTCGGCAAACACGTTGCCGCCCGATTCGGTGATGATGTCTTTCATGAGGTCACTCTTCAATCTGTCTGTAGCGGCGGGCAGCGAGCTCGATATCGGCCTTGGTGGTCTTCTGCGTGCGCTTGGGAAAGGCGTGCAGCACATAGACCGCATCCGCAAACTTCGCCACGTAGATGACGCGCCACTCGCCCTCCACGTGAATGCGCACCTCATAGGCTCCGGGGCCGACCGTCACCATCGGCTTGAAGTCGGGAGGCATCATGCCGCGCTGGATCGCATCCAGCGCGAAGCCGGCATGGCGCCTGGCCTCGGCAGGGAAATTGCGCAAATCGTCCAGGGCCGAGCCCACGAAGCGAAGGGATTTCATGGCACTGGATTATATAAGAATTTATATATCCGGTGACGCCCTCCGGCAAGCCGCGGCGGAGCACCTTCCCGTCAAGAGCAGATAGCAGTACCCTCGATGCATCTCATCCCATCGCACCCGGCTGCTTTCCCAACGGGAAAACCACGCGGGTAGCCAGAACAGAAAAGGGAGAGAAAACTACCCGTAAATCCTTGCCCGCGAGGATTTCACGTCTTAGGTGGAGACAATGACCGATCTTTCCGACGTGCAAAAGGGCGCGCAACCGGGCGCGCAACCGGGCGCCGCCCATCCGGCGCAGGAACCGAAGGGTCCCGTCAACAAGGTGCGCTTCGTCACCGCGGCCTCGCTGTTCGACGGCCACGACGCTTCGATCAACATCATGCGGCGCATCCTGCAGTCCTCGGGCTGCGAGGTGATCCATCTCGGGCACAACCGCTCGGTGCAGGAGGTGGTCGGCGCGGCGCTGCAGGAGGACGTGCAGGGCATCGCGATTTCCAGCTACCAGGGCGGCCACGTCGAGTATTTCAGGTACATGATCGACCTGCTGCGCGAGCGCGGCGGCGAGCGCATCCAGGTGTTCGGCGGCGGTGGCGGCGTGATCGTGCCGGAGGAGATCCGCGCGCTGCAGGCCTACGGCGTGGCGCGCATCTTCAGCCCGGAGGACGGCCAGCGCATGGGCCTGGCCGGCATGATCGCGGACATGGTGCGGCGCTGCGACATCGACCTCGCGCGCTACGCGCCCGCCACGCTCGACGCGGTCAGGGGCGGCGACCGCCGCGCGCTGGCGCAGCTGATCACGGCGCTGGAGAACGGCAAGGCCGCGCCGGGGCTGGCCGAGGCGCTGCGCGCCGAAGCGGCGGGCGTGAAGACGCCCGTGCTGGGCATCACGGGCACCGGCGGCGCCGGCAAGTCGTCGCTGACCGACGAACTGATCCGCCGCTTCCGGCTCGACCAGCGCGAGGCGCTGTCGATCGCGGTGATCTCCATCGATCCGTCGCGCCGCAAGTCGGGCGGCGCGCTGCTGGGCGACCGCATCCGCATGAACGCGATCGATCATGCGAACATCTTCATGCGCTCGCTGGCCACGCGCGATGCCGGCTCGGAGATCTCGCAGGCGCTGCCGGACGTGCTGGCCGCATGCAAGGCGGGCGGCTTCGACCTGATCGTGGTGGAGACCTCGGGCATCGGCCAGGGCGACGCGGCCATCGTGCCGCACGCGGACCTGTCGCTGTACGTGATGACGCCCGAGTTCGGCGCGGCCAGCCAGCTTGAGAAGATCGACATGCTGGACTTCGCCGATTTCGTCGCCATCAACAAGTTCGACCGCAAGGGCGCGCAGGATGCCTGGCGCGACGTGGCCAGGCAGGTGCAGCGCAACCGCGAGCAGTGGCACGGCAAGCCCGAGGACATGCCGGTCTACGGCACGCAGGCCTCGCGCTTCAACGACGACGGCGTCACCATGCTGTACCAGGGCCTGCGCGATGCGCTGCGCGCGCGCGGCATGCGCGTGGCCGAAGGCACGCTGCCGCGGCTGGCCGGGCGCATCTCCACCGGCCACAACGTGATCGTGCCGCCGGCGCGCAGCCGTTACCTGGCGGAGATCGCCGATACCGTGCGCGCCTATCACCGCCGCGTGGCGGCGCAGAGCCGGCTGGCGCGCGAGCGCCAGCAGCTGCGCGAGGCGCGCCGCATGCTGCTGGCCGCGCACGGGCAGGACGGCGGCGACGCCCTGCAGGCGCTGGCCGGCGAGCGCGACGCCGCGCTCGGCGCGCACGAGCGCAAGCTGCTGGCGATGTGGCCCGAGATGCGGCGCGCCTACGGCGGTGACGAATACGTGGTGAAGATCCGCGACAAGGAGCTCCGCACCGCGCTCACCGGCAAGACCCTGTCCGGCACCACCATCCGCAAGGTGGTGCTGCCGCGCTTCGAGGACGACGGCGAGGTGCTGCGCTGGCTGATGCGCGAGAACGTGCCCGGCAGCTTCCCGTACACCGCCGGCGTGTTCGCCTTCAAGCGCGAGAACGAAGACCCCACGCGCATGTTCGCCGGCGAGGGCGATGCGTTCCGCACCAACCGCCGCTTCAAGCTGGTGTCCGAGGGCATGGACGCCAAGCGCCTGTCCACCGCGTTCGACTCGGTCACGCTGTACGGCGAGGACCCGCACACGCGCCCGGACATCTACGGCAAGGTCGGCAACTCGGGCGTGTCCATCGCCACGCTGGACGACATGAAGGCGCTCTACGACGGCTTCGACCTGACCAGCCCGTCGACCTCGGTGTCGATGACCATCAACGGCCCCGCGCCCACCATCCTGGCGATGTTCATGAACACCGCCATCGACCAGCAGGTGGACAGGTTCCGCGCCGACAACGGCCGCGAGCCCAGCGCCGGCGAGGAAGCCAGGATCCGCGCGTGGGTGCTGCAGAACGTGCGCGGCACGGTGCAGGCCGACATCCTCAAGGAAGACCAGGGCCAGAACACCTGCATCTTCTCCACCGAGTTCTCGCTCAAGGTGATGGGCGACATCCAGGAATACTTCGTGCACCACCAGGTGCGCAATTTCTACTCGGTGTCGATCTCGGGCTACCACATCGCCGAGGCCGGCGCCAACCCGATCTCGCAGCTCGCCTTCACGCTCTCCAACGGCTTCACCTACGTGGAGGCGTATCTCGCGCGCGGCATGCACATCGACGATTTCGCGCCCAACCTGTCGTTCTTCTTCTCCAACGGCATGGACCCCGAATACAGCGTGCTGGGCCGCGTGGCGCGCCGCATCTGGGCGGTGGCCCTGCGCGACAAGTACGGCGCCAACGAGCGCAGCCAGAAGCTCAAGTACCACATCCAGACCTCGGGCCGCTCGCTGCACGCGCAGGAGATCGACTTCAACGACATCCGCACCACGCTGCAGGCGCTGATCGCCATCTACGACAACTGCAACTCCCTGCACACCAACGCCTACGACGAAGCCATCACCACGCCCACCGGCGAATCGGTGCGGCGCGCGCTGGCCATCCAGCTCATCATCAACCGCGAATGGGGCGTGGCCCGCTGCGAGAACCCCAACCAGGGCAGCTTCCTGGTCGAGGAGCTGACCGACCTGGTGGAAGAGGCGGTGATGCAGGAGTTCGAGCGCATCGCCGAGCGCGGCGGCGTGCTCGGCGCGATGGAGACCGGCTACCAGCGCGGCAAGATCCAGGAAGAGTCGCTGTACTACGAACAGCGCAAGCACGACGGCACGCTGCCCATCATCGGCGTGAACACCTTCCGCAACCCGGATGGCGACCCCACGCCGCAGGCGCTGGAACTGGCGCGCTCCAGCGACGCGGAAAAGCAGAGCCAGCTCGCCCGCCTGGCGGACTTCCACGCGCGCCACGCCGGCGCCGCGCCCGCCGCGCTGGCGCGCCTGCGCCAGGCCGTGATCGACGACGGCAACGTGTTCGCCGTGCTGATGGACGCGGTGCGCACCTGCTCGCTGGGGCAGGTCACGCACGCGCTGTTCGAGGTGGGCGGCCAGTACCGCCGCAATATGTGACGGCGGCGTGGCAGCCGTGGGGTTTGGCGTGACGCTGCGCTGCGTTAAACTTCAAGGCTGCGCCCGCCACGGCCCGCCACGGCATGCCGTCGAGCACCGTGGTGCGCCGCAGCGCACCGCGGCCCGCCCAACAGCAACGAGACCAGACATGAGCAACGCTTCTTACGATCCCAACAACGTCTTCGCCCGCATCCTGCGCGGCGAGCTGCCGTGCAACAAGGTCTACGAAGACGACGACACCATCGCCTTCATGGACATCATGCCGCAGTCCGACGGCCACA
>NZ_AQPL01000310.1:0-1440 GCF_000395345.1 Cupriavidus sp. WS
CCATCGCCTTCATGGACATCATGCCGCAGTCCGACGGCCACACCCTGGTGGTGACCAAGGAAGCCGCCGCCGAGATCTTCGACCTGTCCGAAGCCGCCGCCGGCGCCGCCATCCGCACCACGCAGCGCATCGCGCGCGCCGTGCGCGCCGCGTTCAGCCCGGACGGCATCTCGATCGGCCAGTTCAACGGCGCCGCCGCCGGCCAGACCGTGCCGCACGTGCATTTCCACATCGTGCCGCGCTATGCCGACCGCCCCCTGCGCGGCCACGGCAGCGACATGCAGGACCCGGCCGTGCTGGCCGGGCACGCCGAGCGCATCATCGCCGCGCTGCGCGAGGCCTGAGCACCGCATCCGCGCGCGCCGCCCGCGCGGCGCGCCAATCCCATCAAGCAACCAGCAACAAGGAAGACAAAATGGCAATCAGGACAGTGGGCATCGTAGGCGCCGGCACGATGGGCAACGGCATCGCGCAGGCGTGCGCCGTGGCGGGCCTGGACGTGGTGATGGTGGACATCAGCGACGCCGCCGTGCAGAAGGGCATCTCCACCGTGGCCGGCAGCCTGGACCGCCTGATCAAGAAGGACAAGATCAGCGAAGCCGACAAGGCCGCGGCGCTCGCGCGCATCAAGGGCTCGACCGCCTATGACGACCTCAAGGCCGCCGACATCGTGATCGAGGCCGCCACCGAGAACTTCGACCTCAAGGTCAAGATCCTCAAGCAGATCGATGCCATCGTCGGCGACGACGTGGTGGTGGCCTCCAACACCTCCTCGATCTCGATCACCAAGCTGGCCGCCGTCATCAGCCGCCCGGCCAACTTCATCGGCATGCACTTCTTCAACCCGGTGCCGATGATGGCCCTGGTCGAGCTGATCCGCGGCCTGCAGACCAGCGACAACACGCACGCGCTGGTCGAGGCGCTGTCGAAGGAACTCGGCAAGTACCCGATCACGGTCAAGAACAACCCGGGTTTCGTGGTCAACCGCATCCTCTGCCCGATGATCAACGAAGCGTTCTGCGTGCTCGGCGAGGGCCTGGCTTCGCCCGAGGAGATCGACGAAGGCATGAAGCTCGGCTGCAACCACCCGATCGGCCCGCTGGCGCTGGCCGACATGATCGGCCTGGACACCATGCTGGCGGTGATGGAAGTGCTGTACACCGAATTCGCCGACCCGAAGTACCGGCCGGCGATGCTGATGCGGGAGATGGTGGCGGCGGGTTATCTGGGGCGGAAGACGGGTCGTGGGGTGTATGTTTATAGTAAGTAGGTGGGGGCGGTTGAAATAAAAAAACCGGCGACGGGGGTGCTCCGTTGGCCGGTTTTTTGTTTATTTGGGGGGAAAGTTGATTTTATGGGGGGTGTTGGAGGCAAAGGCTTTAAAGGCCTAAAGTCGAAGGCTTTAACTTTAAAAGCTTTAACTTCAAAGTCAAAGGCTTA
>NZ_AQPL01000311.1:0-7219 GCF_000395345.1 Cupriavidus sp. WS
GAGGCCCGCGCCGATGGCACGCAGGAGCACACCGTGAACGCATCCCCGACGCAGCCGGACGCGGCGGCCAGCAAGGTGCCGGCCGTCACGCTGGCCTTCTGGATCACCAAGATCGCCGCCACCACGCTGGGCGAGACCGGCGGCGACGCGCTGTCGATGTCGCTCGGCCTGGGCTACCTGCTGAGCACGGCGATCTTCGCCGGGCTGTTCCTGCTGGCCGTCTCGGCGCAGGTCTCGGCGCGGCGCTTCCATCCACTGCTGTACTGGACCACCATCATCGCCACCACCACGGTCGGCACCACGCTGGCGGATTTCGCCGACCGCTCGCTCGGCGTCGGCTACGCCGGCGGCACCACCATGCTGGCGCTGCTGCTGGCCACCTCGCTGGCGCTGTGGCACTGGCGGCTGGGCTCGGTCTCCGTGCATGCCGTGCAATCGCCGCATGCCGAGATGTACTACTGGGTGACCATCATGTTCTCGCAGACGCTGGGCACGGCGCTGGGCGACTGGACCGCGGACAGCGCCGGGCTGGGCTACCTGGGCGGCATGGCGGTGTTCGGCGCGCTGCTGGCGGCGCTGGCGGCGGCGTACTACCGGACTTCGGTCTCGCGCACCGCGCTGTTCTGGGCCGCCTTCATCCTGACCCGCCCGCTCGGCGCCGTGGTGGGCGATTTTCTCGACAAGCCGCTGCACGCGGGCGGCCTCGCGCTGAGCCGCTTCTCCGCCTCGGCCGCGCTGCTGGCCTTCATGGCCGCCTGCCTGCTGCTGTTCCCGCAGCGCGCCGCCACGCGCCCGCACTAGCCGCCGGCCGGCCTAGCGCCCGCCCGGCCCGAAGCGCTCGCGGTAGTCGCGCGGCGTGATGCCCATCTGCCGCAGGAACGCGCGCCGCAGCCCCTCGTCCGAGCCGAAGCCGGTGCGCGCGGCGATCGCCTTGAGCGGCAGGTCGCCCTGCTCCAGCAGGCGGCGCGCGCCTTCGATGCGGGCCGACTCGATGAACGCCATCGGGCTCGCGCCCGTCTCCTTCGCGAACACGCGCCGGAAATTGCGCTCGCTCATGGCCACGCGCGCCGCCATCTCGGCCAGCGTGAAGTCGCGCGCGAGATCGGACAGGATCCAGTCCTGCAGCCCGCGGATGCCGGCGTGGCTGGTGGCCTGGCTGGCCAGGTGCAGGCTGTATTGCGACTGCCCGCCCGGGCGCTTGAGATAGACCACCAGCTCGCGCGCCAGGTCCAGCGCCAGCTCGCGGCCCAGGTCTTCCTCCACCACCGCCAGCGCCAGGTCGATGCCCGCCGTCACGCCGGCCGAGGTCCACAGGTTGCCCTGCCGGATGAAGATGGCGTCGGCATCGACCTCCACCGCCGGGAAGCGCTGGCGCAGCAGCGCCGCCACGCTCCAGTGCGTGGTGGCGCGGCGCCCGTCGAGCAGGCCCGCCGCGGCCAGGAAGAAGGTGCCCGAGCACAGCGCGATCAGCCGGCCGATGCGCGGCGCCACCGCGCGCGCCCACGGCACGATGCCGTGCGCCTCGCCCATCGCGCGCTCGATGTCGCGCGCGCCCACGATCAGCGCGATGTCCGGCAGCAGCACGGTGTCGAGCCGGGCGGTGGCCTCCAGCGTCATCAGCGTGTCCGAGCGCACCGGGCCGGTCTCCAGCGCCACCACGCGCGTGGCGTAGGCCGGCGGCTGGCCGCGCTGGGCCAGCCGCACGTTGGCGTAGTCGAACACGGTCATCGGGCCGACCGCCTCCATCGCCTTGAATCCCGGGTACACCACGATGTCCACCCGCCGCGGGGCGGTGTTCGGCTGCGCTTGCATCGGCCTCGTCCGCAATCAAAGCGCCGATCTTAACCCGGCGCGCACCCGCCTTCGAAGGTTATGCGCCCACCGCCTAAAGCGCTGCGCGTGCAAGCTTGCGCCAACAAATTCGTTCTGTTGCGCTGAACCATTTCTTAGCATGGTGCATGCCGTCGCGGTCCGGCCACCGGTTTGACCACCGATCTGGCCACCCGACTTCCGCCATCCGTCCCCATTCCGCCGCCCGCGCGACCACGCCAGCGGGCAGCCCAACCGAGGAGCGCCATGCATCACCAGCCCGAGCAGCCGTCCGCCATCAACCGTCCCGCCGGGACACCACCGGGCGGCGGCACCCTGAGCCGCCGCGGCTGGCTGAAAGCCGCCGGCACGCTGGCCGTGGCCGGCGGCGTGGCGCCCTTCGTCTGGGCGCCGCGCGCCCGCGCCGCCGGGCAGCTCAAGCCGATCAAGCTGGCCTGGAACGCCAGCTCGGTGTGCTTCGCGCCGGTGGCCGCGGCGATCAAGGAAGACATCTTCCGCAACCACGGCCTCGACGTGGAACTGATCAACTTCGGCGGCTCCACCGACCAGTTGCTCGAAGCCATCGCCACGCGCAAGGCCGATGCCGGCGTGGGCATGGCGCTGCGCTGGCTCAAGCCGCTCGAGCAGGGCTTCGACGTCAAGCTCACGGCCGCCACGCACGGCGGCTGCATGCGCCTGCTGACCACGCGCAACTCCGGCGTGACCGACCTCAAGAGCCTCAAGGGCAAGACCGTGGCGGTCAGCGACATGGCCAGCCCGGCCAAGAACTTCTTCTCCATCCTGCTGGCCAAGCGCGGCATCGACCCGGTGCGCGACGTGGAATGGCGCCAGTACCCGGCCGACCTGCTCGGCATCGCGCTGGAGAAAGGCGAGGCCCAGGCCGCCGCCGACGGCGACCCGCGCACCTACCTGCTGCGCAAGGAGCGCAGCCTGATCGAGGTGGCCACCAACCTGTCCGACGAATACGCCAACCGCGCCTGCTGCGTGCTGGGCATCCGCGGCAGCCTGATCCGCGAGGACAAGGCCACCGCGGCCGCGCTCACGCATTCGGTGCTGCAAGCGCAGGAATGGACCGTGGCGCACCCCGAGGAAACCGCGCGCCACTTCGCCGAGTTCGCCAAGGTGCCGCAGGCCGACGTGGTGGCCATGCTCAAGAGCCACACCCACGGCCACCACCCCACCGGCGGCGACCTGAAAAAGGAACTGGCGCAATACACGGACGAGCTCAAGCTGGTGTCGGTGATCCGCCCCGGCACCGATTCCACCAAGTTCGCGGACCGCATCTATGCCAACGTACTCAGCTGACGGGCAGCAAGGCACGCCGGAGGCGTTCGACGCCCACGACGACTTCCTCGCCCTGCCCGCGCCGGCGGTGCCGCGCGTGTGGCTGGGCGGCGCGCTGGCCGCGGCCGGCTGGCTGGCGGTGGCCGCCACCGTCAGGTTCTGGCCCGAGGCCGAGGACTGGCCGCTCACGCAGGAGACCGCGCAACTGTTCGCCGCGTTCGCCGGGCTGCTGCTGGTGCTGGCCTTCGTGCAGCACCGCCTGGGCCGCGCCGGCGCCGCGCTGCGCCGCTCCGGGCCGTGGCTGGTGGTGCTGGCGCTGCTGACCTTCGTGTGGGAGGTGGTGACCGCCAAGCTCGGCCTGCTGCCAAGGCCGTTCTTCGCGCCGCCGCAGGCGCTGCTCGAAGTGTTCCTGGACGACTACGCCAAGCTGGCCGACGCCGTGGCGCACTCGCTGCGCCTGCTGGCCACCGGCTACCTGCTCGGCGCGCTGGCGGGCTTTCTCACCGGCGTGGCGATCGGCTGGTCCAGCCGCGCCGGCTACTGGGTCCACCCGGTGCTGCGCCTGCTCGGGCCGCTGCCGGCCACGGCCTGGCTGCCGATCGTGTTCTTCGCCTTTCCCAGCAGCGCCAGCGCGGCCACCTTCCTGGTGGCGCTGGCCACGTGGTTCCCGGTCACGGTGCTGACGTGGTCCGGCGTGGCGGCGGTGGACCCGGCCTACTACGACGTGGCGCGCACGCTCGGCGCCCGCGAGCGCTTCCTGGTGCTCAAGGTGGCCGTGCCGGCCGCGCTGCCGAGCGTGTTCGTGGGCCTGTTCATGGGCCTGGGCGCCTCGTTCTCGGTGCTGGTGGTGGCCGAGATGCTGGGCGTCAAGTCGGGCCTGGGCTGGTATCTGCAATGGGCGCAGGGCTGGGCCGCCTACGCCAGCATGTACGGCGCGCTGCTGGTCATGGCGATCCTGTTCTCGGGCCTCATCACGCTGCTGTTCCGCTCGCGCGACCGCCTGCTGGCGTGGCAGAAAGGAGTCGTCAAATGGTAAGCGCCGCCGCTCCCGCCATCGTCACCGAACCGGCCGCCGCCAGCAATGGCGTGCGCCTGACCATCGATCAGGTCAGCCATCATTTCAGCCTGCGCGACCAGGTCCTGCCGGTGCTCAACCGCGTCAGCCTGACCGCCGAGCCGGGCGAGTTCGTGGCCCTGCTCGGCCCCAGCGGCTGCGGCAAGTCCACGCTGCTGCGGCTGGTGGCCGGGCTGGAGCCGCCGCGGCGCGGCACGCTGGCCGTGGACGGCGTGCCGATCACCGGCCCCGACCCGAGCCGCGTGGTGGTGTTCCAGGACCCCACGCTGTACCCGTGGCGCACCGTGTGGGACAACGCCGCACTCGGGCTGGAAGCGCGCGGCCTGCTCTCCACCCAGCGCCAGCGCGTGGACGACGCGCTCGCGCGCGTGGGCCTGAGCGATTTCGCGCGCGCCTATCCGCGCCAGCTCTCCGGCGGCATGGCGCAGCGCGCCGCGCTGGCGCGCGCGCTGGTCAACGAGCCGCGCCTGCTGATCCTGGACGAGCCGCTCGGCAAGCTCGATTCGCTCACGCGCCTGAGCATGCAGGGCGAACTGGTCTCGCTGTGGCAGCGTTCGGGCTTCACCGCGCTGCTGGTCACGCACGACGTGGAAGAAGCGCTGCTGCTGGCCACGCGCGTGATCGTGTTCAGCGAGCGCCCCGCGCGCATCACCGCCGAACTCAAGATCGACCGCGCCTACCCGCGCCACCGCGACGACCCCGAACTGATCCGCCTGCGCCGCGAGATCCTCGGCCTGCTCGGGCTGGGCGAAGGATGGTAGGCGCGCCCACGCGACTGCTGCCGGCAAGCGCGCGGAGCCGCCATGCCGGATGAGCTCTGGCACCTGCACGGCGCCTGGTGGCTGGGCGCGGACGTGCTGCCGGGGCGCGCCGCGGCGGCACGTCCGGCAAGCGCCGCGCTCCGGCTTGCCGGCTTTGCCCTCCTCTTCCTCGTGCCGCTGTGGTGGCTGCTGGCCGGCCTGCCGTGGCGCGGCCAGCCGGCGCCCGGCCCGCTGCTGCAACAGGCGCAGGCCCGCGGCGAGCTGGTGGTCGGCGTGCACGCCTATCCGCGCGCCACGCCGCCGGGCCGGCCGCTGGTGCCCGAACCCGATCCCGCCGAGGCCGCGCTCGCCGCCGGACTCGGCCGCGCGCTGGGCGTGCCGGTCAGGCTGCGCCACCTGCCCGCCGACGGCAACGGCGCGCCGCCGGCCGGCCTCGACCTCGCCTTCGGCAACGGCGGTTTTACGCAACCACGCACGCAACCGCGCGCGGCCCAGGTCCGCGCGCCCGCCATCGCGCCCGGCACGCTGCTGACGCTGCGCTTCACGCCGGTGGACCGGCTCGGCGCGCTGGCCGGCAAGACCGCCTGCGTCAGCCAGGACAGCCCCTACCAGGCCGCGCTGGCCCGCGCCGGCGCCACGCTGCGGCGCTATCCGTCGCCATTGCAGACGCTGCTGGCCTTCCGCCGCGGCGATTGCGCGGCGGTGGCGGAAGACGCCGCGCTGGCCGCGCGCGTCATGCGCCTGCCCGAATGGCGCTTCTTCGTCGCCGCGCCGCTGCTGGTGGACGGCGCCGGGGCGCTGCTCGCGCTGCCCCGCGCCGACGCGCAGTCCGCACGCTGGCTCGAACAATGGCTGGCCGGCCGGCGGCGCGACGGCCTGCTGGCGCGCTGGCGCGACGCCGCCGCCGGCGACGCGGCCTTCAACATGATGCTGGTCGAAAGCGGGCTGATCTGCCACTGAACCGCGCCGGCGCACACACGACACACATGCAGCACCACACCATCCAGGAGCAACAATGAGTTTGTCATCGAGCGGCGCCAGCAGCCGCCAGCGGATCTCCGAGTGGCATCGCGCCAGCGGCTTCGCCGCCGTCGGCCCCGAGACGGATGCCGCCGCCACGCCGCGCCCCCTGCCCACCGACGACACCCTGCGCGCGCTGTCCGCCCGCTTCGCCGCGCGCGCCGCCGCGCACGACCGCGACGCCAGCTTCGCCCACGAGAACATCGCCGAACTGCACGCGCTCGGCCTGCTCGCGCTCACCGTGCCGCGCGCGCTGGGCGGCGCCGGCGCCGGGCTGGCCGAGGCGCGCCGCGTGATCCACCACGTGGCCATCGGCGACCCGTCCACCGCGCTGGTGCTGGTCATGCAGACGCTCACCCACCGCAGCCTGGCCAACGACACGCAATGGCCGCAGGCCGTGCGCGAGGCCGTGCAGCACAGCGCCGTGGCGCAAGGCGCGCTGATCAACTCGCTGCGCGTGGAGCCGGAGCTGGGCTCGCCCGCGCGCGGCGGCCTGCCGGGCACGGTGGCGCGCCGCCACGGCGACGGCTGGGCGCTGTCCGGCCACAAGATCTACGCCACCGGCATCCCCGCGCTGGGCTGGCTGGCGGTGTGGGGCCGCACCGACGAGCCCAGCCCGCGCACTGGCGTGTTCCTGGTGCCGCGCGACGCGCCCGGCATCACCGTGCTGCCCACCTGGGACCATCTCGGCATGCGCGCCACCAGCAGCCACGAGGTGATCTTCGACAACACCCCGCTGCCGGCCGACCACGCCGTGGACCTGCGCCTGCCCGCCGCCTGGGCCGACCGCGTCGACCCGGCCTGGGCCGCGTGGTCCTCGACGCTGCTCGGCACGCTCTACGACGCCGTGGCGCGCGCCGCGCGCGACTGGTTCGCCGGCTGGCTCAACCTGCGCGCGCCGGGCAGCCTGGGCGCGCCGCTGGCCACGCTGCCGCGCTTCCAGGAAGCGGTGGGCCGCATCGACGCCTGGCTGCTCGCCAACCGCGTGCTGCTCGACCGCTTCAGCGCCGACGCCGACGCGGGCGCGCCGGCCAGCGTCACCGACAGCAACCTGCTCAAGCTCAACGTCACCGACAACGCCATCGCCGCGGTGGAACTGGCGCTCAAGCTGGCCGGCAACCCGGCGCTGTCGCGCGGCAACCCGCTCGAGCGCCACTACCGCAACGTGCTGTGCAGCCGCATCCACACCCCGCAGAACGACGCCATCCTGGCGGGCGCGGGCGCGCAGGCCCTGCGGGCCGCCGCCGAG
>NZ_AQPL01000312.1:0-398 GCF_000395345.1 Cupriavidus sp. WS
CTGCGGGCCGCCGCCGAGGCGCCCGCCGCAGCCTGAGACCACCATGACCCGATTCCGCCCCGCCACCGAACCCGGGCCGCGCCGCATCGCCATCGTCGGCGGCGGCATGGCCGGCACCCTGACCGCCATCCGCCTGCTGCGCGACACCAGCGCGCCGCTGGCCATCCAGCTTTTCGAGCCGCGCGCCGAGGTCGGCCGCGGGCTGGCCTACAGCACGCCCGACCCGGCCCACTACCTGAACGGCCCCGCGCTCAACTTCAGCCTGTTCCCGGAAGCGCTGGACGACTTCCCGCACTGGCTGGCGCGCCACGGCCTCGCCGCCGATGCCGGCAACACCTTCGCGCCGCGCCGCGTCTACGGCGACTACCTGCAGGACACGCTGGCGCGCGCGCTGGCCG
>NZ_AQPL01000313.1:0-8644 GCF_000395345.1 Cupriavidus sp. WS
CGCTGGCGCGCGCGCTGGCCGGCGCCGCCGGGCGCGCCACGCTGGAACACATCCGCACCGAGATCACCGACCTGACCATCGGCGTGCCGCACCGCGTGCGCGGCGCCGACGGCCGCGCGTGGGAGGCCGACCACATCGTGCTGGCCACCGGCGTGCAGTCGGCCCGCCCGGCGCTGGCGCAGGACCCGGCACTGGAAGCCGAGGGCCGCTACGTGCCCGATCCGTGGCAGCCCGAGGCGCTGGCCGCGCTGGCCGGCGCGCGCGCCGTCGCGCTGGCCGGCACCAGCCTGACCATGCTCGACGTGGTGGCCACGCTGGAGCGGCTCGGCTTCACCGGCACCTACCATGCGTTCTCGCGGCGCGCGCTGCTGCCGTGGCTGCGCCACGGCGTGGGCCCGTGCGACGACTTCCTCGGCGCCGCCGGGCCGGCGCTGGCCAGCCCCACCGCGCGCGGCGTGGTGCGCCGCGTGCGCGACCAGTGCCGCGCGCTGAGCGCGCAGGGGCTGGACTGGCAGAGCGTGCCGCCCGCGCTGCGCGAGCACATCGGCCCGCTGTGGGCCGCCGCCAGCGTGCCGGAGCGCCAGCGCTTCCTGCGCCACGCGCGCCCGTTCTGGGACAACCTGCTGCACCGCGCGGCGCCGCCCACCCATGCCGTGCTCGCCGCGGTGCGTGCGCAGGGCCGGCTGCAGGTCCATGCGGCGCGGGTGACGGGGGTGGAGGACACGGGCGTGGAAAACGCCGGCGGCCGGCTGGCGCTGCGCCTGTCGCGCGCGCTGCCGGCGGTGCCCGCGGTCGACGCGCTGGTCAACTGCACCGGCGCGGAATACGGCTGGCACGCCGGCAACGCGCGGCCGCTGGTGCGCAACCTGCTCGCGCGCGGCATCGTGCGCCCCGCCGCGGCCGGCTCCGGCCTCGATGGCGACGCGCGCGGCACGGTGTTCGACCGCGGCGGGCGCGCCGTGCCCGGCCTGAGCGCCCTGGGCGCGCCGCTGCGCGGCGCGCTGTGGGAGTCCGGCACCATCATCGACGTGCGCAACCAGGCCGCGGCGGTGTCGGCGCGGCTGGCGCAGGAACTCGGGCTGGCGGCCCGGCCCGAGGCCCAGGCCGCCTAGCCGGCGGTGGTGGCGGGGCCATGCGCCGACCCGCCATCGCCCCTATCCGGCGCCCGCGTCCGGGCCGCATCCCATCCAATATCCCGCCTCCACGCGCCACCGGCGACCCCACACCCCACCTGCGTGGGTGAAATGGGGTGCCCGGCATGCGGTATTCTCCGTGGCTTCGCCTGCCCGCCGCGCCCGCGGCCGGCGCGCCCACGCCACCCCGGAGGAACCCGGCCGATGTCCGACCCGATCGCCCTGCTGGCCGTCACGACGCTGCTCAGCGTCATGATGCTGGGCATCGTCTGGTCGCTGCGCCGCTGCGGCCAGCCGGGAGTGACGCTGTGGCTGTACAGCAACCTGACCGCGATGGGCGCGCTGATGCTGTTTACGCTGCGCGGCACCATCCCCGACGTGCTCGGGATCGTGGTGGCCAACGGCGCCCTCGCCTGGGCGCTGGCGCTGTTCTACGCCGGCACGCTGCGCTTTTGCGGGCGCGCGCCGCCGTGGCGGCTGCTGGCGGCCTGCACGCTGGCCGTGGTGGCCGGCATCGTGACGTGGCGCTACGTGTTCCCCGACTTCAACACGCGCGTGGTGATCGTGTCGGCCTTCCATGCGTGGTTCTGCGCCGCCACCGGCGTGGCGCTGGTGCGCGGGCGCCCGCGCGCGCATGCCGCCAGCCACCACCTGGCCACCGCCGGCTTCGCCTTCTTCCTGGCGGCGGCGCACGTGCTGCGCGGCATCCTGTCCGCGCTGTCGGTGATGGACGATCCCGCCACGCTGGTGTCGCCGGGGCTCAACGCGATCTTCCTGGTGCTGGGCGCGATCGCCTGCCCGGCGCTCACGATGGGCGCGGTGCTGATGATCCACGACGCGATGGTGCGCCGGCTGGAAGCCATCGCCAACACCGACTTCCTGACCGGCGTGCTGTCGCGCAAGGCCTTCGAGGACGAAGCCGCGCGCGAACTGGCGCGCGCCGCGCGCGGGGACGGCCCGCCGGTGCTGCTGATCGTCGACATCGACCACTTCAAGCTGGTCAACGACACCTTCGGCCACGCCACCGGCGACGCCGTGCTGGCCGGCTTCGCGCGGCTGGCGGCGGCATCGCTGCGCGCCACCGACCGCATCGGCCGCATCGGCGGCGAGGAGTTCGTGGTGCTGCTGCCGGGCAGCTCGCTGGACGAGGCCGGCCACGCCGCCGAGCGCATCCGCGCGCAGGCCGAGGCCAGCCGCGTGGGCCACGCCGGCGGGCAGGCCGGCGTGGTGCGCTATACCGTGAGCGGCGGCTACGCGGCGTGGCAGCCCGGCGAAACGCTGGCGCAGCTGACCGCGCGCGCCGACACCGCGCTCTACATGGCCAAGCTGTCCGGGCGCAACCGCATGCTGCCGTACACGGCCGGCCACCGCGCGCAGATGGCCGCGGGCGGGCGCAACGGGCGCGACGGGCGCAGCCGCGCGGCGGCGGGCTAGCGCCGCCCGCCGGCTACTCGTCGAAGTCCCACATGCGGTGCAGGTCCAGCCGCAGCCGGCTGTCGGCCTCGAGCGCGTCGACCAGCGCCGTGCGCTCGGCCAGCGTGGTGTCGGCCAGCGTGCGCCGGACCATCAGCAGCTCGCCCAGGCCCGACTCGCCCGCCTTGTACGCGCGCCCGGTGCGCTCGGCAGCGCTGCGCTGCAGCGCCAGCGCCTGCGCCAGCGCCACGGCGGCGGCGCGCTTGCCGGCCAGGCCCTGGTACAGCGCATCGAACTCGGCGCCGATGCGGCGCTCCGCCACCAGCCGGCGCTGCGCCGCGGCCTGCGCGTCCGCCGCCGCGGCCAGCGCCGCCGAGCGCCGGTGCGCGGAGCCCAGCGGCATGCTCACGCTCACCCCGGCGATGCGCTCGGCGCCGCCGCGCTCGACCGCGACGAACACGCCCACGGTCGGATCGGGCTTGCGCTCCAGGTCGGCGCGGTACGCCTGCCGCTGGGCCTGCGCTTCCTCGGACAGGGCCAGCCGGAACTCATGGCTGTCCTCCACGTAGTGCGTGCGCAGCGCCTCGGCCGGTTCATCCGGCAAGCCTTGCGGGCCGATGCCGGCCGGCAGGCCGCCGGGCACGCCCAGCCCCGGAAAGCGCGCGCGCAGCGCCGCCTGCGCCACCGCTTCCGCCGCGCGGGCGCTGGCCAGCATGGCGGCAGTGCGGGCGCGCTCGGCCAGCGAGAGCTCGTGGTCCATGCGCGCGGCGTCGCCGGCCTGCACGCGCCGCGCGGTCACGGCGGCCAGTTCCGCGGCGAGGTCGTCGTTGCCCTGGGCCACCAGCCTGGCCTGCTGCGCACGCAGCGCGCCGAACCACAGCGCCAGGATCTGCCGCGAGACCTCGTGGCGCGCATCCATGAGCGCGAGCTGGCCGCTCTGCACGGTGGCGTCCGCCAGCGCGCCGTCGGCCTCGGACTTGCCCCACAGCCGCAGCGGCCGCTCCAGCGTCAGTTGCCCCTCGGCATGCCGCTCGGACGGCGCGCGCGCCTGCCGGCCCTGCCCGGTGGCGCGCACCACGGCCTCGGCGGTGCCGGCGCGGATGCCGGCGGCGCGCGCCTGCGCCGCATCGCGGCCGGCCTCGGCCATGCGCACCTCGGGCGACTGGCCCACCGTGTCGCGCACCGCCGCCTCGGCGGGCAGCACGCCCGCCTCCGCCTGCGGCACGGCCTGCGCCCTCGCGGCGCCGATCATGCCGGCCACGGCGGCGGCCAGCGCCGCGCTCATGGCCCTCTTGCCTGCGCGGTTCATTGCGCCTCTCCTTGTGTCATGGGGTCATGCCGCCCGCGGCGCTGGCGCGTCACGCCAAAGCGCTTGAACAGCAGCGGCAGCAACAGCAGCGTCAATGCCGTGGAACTGACCAGCCCGCCCGAGACCACGATGGCCAGCGGGCGCTGGATCTCCGAGCCGGGGCCGCTGGCCAGCAGCAGCGGGATCATCCCCAGCGCGGTGATGCAGGCGGTCATCAGCACCGGCCGCAGGCGGTCGCGCACGCCGGTGCGCACGGCCTCGTCCACGGGATGCCCGGCTTCGAGCAGCGTGTTGAAATGCGAGACCAGCACCACGCCGTTGAGCACGGCGATGCCGAGCAGCGCGATGAAGCCGACCGAGGCCGGCACCGAGAGGTACTCGCCCGCCGCCCGCAGCGCGGCGATGCCGCCCACCAGCGCGAACGGGATGTTGACGATCACCAGCGCCGCCTGGCGCACCGAGCGGAAGGTCAGCATCAGCAGCAGGAAGATCGCGCCGAGCGCGAGCGGCACCACCACCGCGAGCCGCGCGGCGGCGCGCTGCTGGTTCTCGAACTGCCCGCCCCACACCACCCGCAGCCCTTTGGACATGCCTTGCAGAGCGGGCAGGCCGGCCACCGCGGCGCGCGCCTCCTGCACGAAGCCGGTCAGGTCGCGCCCTTCCACGCTGACCTGGATCACGGCGAAGCGGCCGCCGTCCTCGTGGTTGATGCGCACCGGCCCGTCCACCCGCCGCACCCGCGCCAGCGAGGTGAGCGGCCAGGGCTTGCCGTCCGGCGCCGTCACCTGCAGGGCGGTGAAGCGCTCGGGCGTCTGCCGCAGGCTCTCGCCGCCGCGCAGGATCAGCGGCGTGCGGATGGTGCCCTCGGGCACGATGCCGACGCGCTCGCCCTCCACCTGCGCGCGCAGCAGCGCCTGCAGCGCATCGCCCGAGAACCCGGCGCGGCCCACGGCGGCGCGGTCCAGCGCCAGCGTGAGGTACTGCACGCCCTCGTTGCCCGGCGCGATCACCTCGGCGGCGCCGGGGATCTTGCGCACGCGCGCGGCGATCGCCTGCGCGGCGGCGTCGATCGCGCCGAGCTCGTTGCCGAAGACCTTGATCGCCACATCGCCGCGCGTGCCGGTCAGCATCTCCGAGACACGCATCTCGATGGGCTGGGTGAAGCCATAGACCACGCCCGGAAAGCGCGCCATCACGGCGCGGATGGCTGCGGCGATGTCGTCCTTGCTGCCGCGCCACTCGCTCTTGGGCCGCAGCACGAGGAAGGTGTCGGTCTCGTTGAGCCCCATCGGGTCGAGGCCCAGGTCGTCGGAGCCGGAGCGCGCGACGATCGAGCGGATCTCCGGCACCTCGGCCAGCAGCGCCCGCTGCACGCGCAGGTCCAGGTCCACCGCGGCGGCCAGCGAGACCGACGGCGCCTTCTGCAGTTGCACGATCAGGTCGCCCTCGTCCATCGTCGGCATGAAGGTCTTGCCCACCGACACATAGAGCGCGACGGCCAGCGCCAGCGCCACGCCGGCCGCGGCGAACACCGCGCGCGGATGGCGCGCGCTGCCGTCCTGCAGGCGCGCGAAGCCGGCCGCCAGCTTGCGCATCAGGTACGGCATCGTGCCCGCGTGCGGGCGCAGCAGCAGCGAGGCCAGCGCCGGCACCACCGTGAAGGCGATCACCACCGAGGACGCCAGCGCCAGCACGATGGTCAGCGCCACCGGCCCGAACAGCTTGCCCTCCAGCCCCTGCAGCGACAGCAGCGGCAGGAACACGATGGCGATGATCGACACTCCGGCCAGCACCGGCGCCGCCACGCTGGCCACGGCGTGGCGGATCACCGCGCCGCGCAGCGCGGGATCGCTCTTGTGGTCGTGCGAGCGCGCCAGCGCCGACTCGATGTTCTCCACCACCACCACCGCCGCGTCCACCAGCATGCCCAGCGCGATCGCCAGGCCGCCCAGGCTCATCAGGTTGGCGGTCAGGCCGACGTAGCGCATCAGCAGGAAGGTCGCCAGCATCGACAGCGGCAGCGTGACCGCCACCACCAGCGCCGCGCGCAGGCCGCCGAGAAACAGGTACAGCGTCACCACCACCAGCAGGCTGGCCTCGACCAGCGCGCGCACCACGGTGCCGGCCGCGCGCGTGACCAGCTCGCCGCGGTTGTAGAACACGCGGGTCGACATGCCCTTCGGCAATTGCGGCGCCAGCTCGTCGAGCCGGGCCTGCACGGCGGCGACCAGCCGGCGCGCGTCGGCGCCGCGCAGGGCCAGCACCAGCCCTTCCACCACCTCGCCGCGGCCGTCCTTGCTGACCGCGCCGTTGCGCGTGGCCACGCCGAGCTGCACGGTGGCCACGTCGCCCACGGTCACGAGCGGCATGCCGCCGCCGGCGTCGCCGCCCGGCGCGGCCACCACGATCTGCCGCAGGTCCGCCACGCCGCGCGCGCCGCCCTCCACGCGCACCACCCAGTTCTCGTCGCCCTGCTCCACGCGGCCCGCGCCGTCGTTGCGGTTGTTGGCGTCGAGCGCCTGGCGCAACTGGTCCAGCGTGACCGCGCGGGCGCGCAGGCGCGCCGGATCGGGAATCACTTCGTAGCTGCGCACCTCGCCGCCGAGCGCGTTGACGTCGGCCACGCCGGGCACCGTGCGCAGGGCCGGGCGGATCACCCAGTCCAGCACGCGGCGGCGCTCGGCCAGCGAGAAGGCGTCGCCCTCCACCGTGAACATGAACATCTCGCCCAGCGGCGTGGTGATCGGCGCCAGCCCGCCGATGGCGCTGGGCGGCAGGTCGCGCGCCAGGCCGGCGAGCCGCTCCGAGACCTGCTGGCGCGCCCAGTAGCTGTCCACGCCTTCCTCGAAGTCGACCGTCACGTCGCTGATGCCGTACTTCGACACCGAGCGCACGATGGTCTTGTGCGGAATGCCCAGCAGTTCCTGCTCGACCGGCGTGGAGACGCGCTGCTCGACCTCCTCCGGCGTCATGCCGGGGATCTTCAGGATGACCTTGACCTGGGTCGGCGAGATGTCGGGAAACGCATCGATCGGCAACTGCAGGTAGGCCCATGCCCCGGCGGCGGCCAGCGCGCACGCGGCAATCAGCACCAGCACCCGCTGGCGCAGGGAAAATTCGATCAGGCCGGCCAGCATCATTCGCCTCCCGCCAGCATGCCCTTGAGCGCGGCCACGCCGGCGACCGCCACCCGGGCGCCGGCCGGCAGCGCGCCGCGCACGGTGGCCGTGGTGTCGTCGGCGGCCTCGACCGCCACGCGCTGGTAGCGCACGCCGGCCGCGGTCGCCACGAACACGCCGGGCGCGCCACGCCAGTAGGTCAGCGCGCCGGCCGGCACGCGCACGCGGGCGTCGCCGCCGGGCGCGCCGCGCAGGTACACGACCACGTTCACGCTCTCGCCGGCCTGCAGGCTGCCGCGCCGGTCGAGCACGGCCCGCACGCGCACCGCCGCGGTGCCGTCGGCGACCGGCACCACCCCGGCCACGCGCCCGGCCGCGCCGCGCTCGCGCACCTCCACGCGCTCGCCGCCGACCGGCGCCGGCAGGTCGCGGCCGACCAGCAGGTCCAGTTCCAGCGCGGCCGGATCGACGATGCGGAACAACGGCGCCGCGCCGTCCACGCGCTGGCCCGGCACGGCATTCACCTCGGCGATCAGCCCGGCGCGGCCGGCCACCAGCTGCGGCTCGCCCGCGCCGCCCGCGAACACGATGCCCGCGGCGGCCATCTCGGCCTCGCGCGCGCGCACCGTGGCGGCGGCCTCGCCGGCGCGCGCCTGCGTGGCCTGCCAGCGGCTGCCCGCGATGATGCCGTCGTCGTGCAGGCCGCGGTCGCGCGCCAGCGCCTGCCGCGCCAGGCTGGCCTGCGAGCGCGCCTCGGCCAGCGCGCGCCCGGCCTCGAACAGTTGCGGGCTGGCGAAGGCCGCCAGCGGCTGGCCGGCGCGCACCGGCTGGCCGATCGCGACCAGCACGCGCGAGACCATGCCCGCGTAGGGCGCGGCCACCACGTACTGCGCGTCGGGCCGCAGCACCACGCGCCCGCTGGCGCCGAGCTCGATCTCGGCCGCGCCGGCGACCGGGGCGAAGCGCACGCCGAGCGACTGCGCCTGGGAGGCCGACAAGGCCAGCGCCTGCGCGCGCGCCATGCCGACGGGAAGCAGCGCCGAGGCGATCAGCGCGCCGGCGCAAAGGAAACGATGGGAAAACATGCCTGACTCCGAAGCAGGATAAGACGCCCCGGCGCGCGGCCGGGCTCGGCCGCGCGCGCGGGGACATGCTCCGCCGGCGTGGCCGGCGGGGAATCAGTTGGCGAAGGGAGGGGCGTGCGCGGGCGGCGGCCGGCTGTCGCCGCCGCGCCAGCGCTGCGGCGCGCGTTCGCGCCACCGCATGCGCCGCGGTGCCTGCCGTGGCGGCGCGGCGCACAGCAGGAACGCGAAGACCATGCCGACGATCATGTCGGCGGCCTGCACGTGGAGGGAAAAGGCAACCGGCCCGATGGCGGTCTGGACGTCGACCTCGAGCGGCTCGACCGCGCTCAGCGCGCCGTCGGCATGCGCGCCGGACGGCCCGGCGGCGGGATGAGAATCGGAGGGAGAATAAGAACCAACCTCACCTTGCAGCGCTGTGTGTACGTGCAGGCCGTGGAGCTTGGGGGTTCCGACGTGGCCATGCAGCAGCGGGGCGAGCAGTTGCAGTGCGAAAAGCAGCAGCAGCAGCGCTCCCCGGAAGAAGGATGGGCGTTCTGCGCGAAGCATGGCGCGATTGTAGCCGACTTCGCCCGCCGGCATGCGCGC
>NZ_AQPL01000314.1:0-8281 GCF_000395345.1 Cupriavidus sp. WS
CCGCCGGCATGCGCGCGGCTACGCGCGCGCGCCGGCGTGGCTGGTGGCGCTGGTGGCGCTGGTGGCGCGGTAAGCGCCGGGGCGCAGCCCGGTCCAGCGCCGGAACGCGCGGTGGAACGCGCCCGGCTCGGCAAAGCCGAGCCCGGCCGCGATCTCCGCCAGCGAGCGGCTGGAATGGCTGAGCGCCTCGATGGCGAGGTCGCGCCGCATCTCGTCCTTGATCTGCTGGTAGGTGCCGCCCTCCTCCATCAGCCGCCGCCGCAGCGACGACGCCGACATGTGCAGCCCCTGCGCGAGCTGCTCGAAGGTCGGCCAGCGCTCCGGCGGCTGGGCCCGCAGCTGGCGCCGCACGCGCGCCATGACGCTGGCGCGGTCACTGTACTTGACCACCACGTTGTGCGGCGCCTCGCGCAGGAAGGCCTTGAGGCTGCGCTCGTCCTGGTGCACCGGCTGCGCCAGCCAGCGCGCGTCGAATACCAGTGCCGTGGCGGGCTGGCCGAACGCGAGGTGGCGCGAGTACATGCGGCGGTACTCGGCCGCGTAGGGCGGCTCGGCATAGCTGAACGCGGCCAGCAGCACCGGCACGCGGCGGCGCAGCAGCCAGCTCATCAGGCCATGCAGCATGATGAGCATGGTCTCCTGCGCGAACACGCCCGGCGCGCAGCCCGAGGGCGCCGTCAGCACCAGCGCCGCGCGTTCCTGCCCGCGCTCGTGCCCGCGTTCGTGCTCACGCTCATGCCCGTCCCGCGGCGCGGCCAGCGCGGCGCCGGCCGCCTCGCCCTCGCGCACCAGGCGCACGCCGATGTCGTCGAGCAGCAGCCCGAAATAGCGCGCCACCCGCTCCAGCCCCTGCGCCAGCGTCTTGCTGCCCGCCACCGCGTGGCACAGCATGGCGAAGCTGCCGCGCTTCATGCGGCGCGAATCCTGGCCGAAGAATTCATCGTCGAGCGCGGCCGCCACCTCCATCCACAGGACGCTGTAGCTGGCCGCCGACACGCGCGCCTGCGGCACTGACAGCAGCGCCGGCGCGATGCCGGCGGCCTGCAGCACCGGCTCCGGCGCGATGCCGCGCGCGCGCAGCCCGCCGATGGCGTGGTGGACGAAGCAGATGGCGACGCTGTGTTTTTCCATTGGCATGACGGGCGTGGACGGGCCAGGAGACTGGCAAACGAGTTCAGCAA
Source organism: Cupriavidus sp. WS (assembly GCF_000395345.1). Lineage (NCBI taxonomy): Bacteria > Pseudomonadati > Pseudomonadota > Betaproteobacteria > Burkholderiales > Burkholderiaceae > Cupriavidus > Cupriavidus sp. WS. The sequence continues at coordinate 1,182 of NZ_AQPL01000314.1, forward strand.
ATCTGGCGGATTCTGGCATACCGCCGCCCCGGGCGTCTTCCTACACTGCTGCCAACGCCCCTTGCCGGCACACCCCTCCCCGCCGCCGGCGCCACGCCATCCTCACCGCGATCCGCCCATGCAACACGAATTCACCGAACAGCAAGCCATGATCCGCGACACCGCGCGCGCCTTCGCCAGCGAGCGCCTCGCGCCGCGCGCGGCGGCCTGGGACCGCGCCGGCCACCTGCCGCCCGAGGTGGTGGCGGAGATGGGCGCGCTCGGCCTGCTCGGCATGATCGTGCCGGAGGAATGGGGCGGCACCTATACCGACTACGTGGCCTACGCGCTGGCCATCGAGGAGATCGCCGCGGGCTGCGCGGCCTGCGCCACGCTGATGAGCGTGCACAACTCGGTCGGCTGCGGGCCGATCCTGCACTACGGCAGCGAGGCGCAGAAGACGCGCTACCTGCCCGCGCTGGCCGCCGGCGAGATCATCGGCGCGTTCTGCCTGACCGAGCCGCAGGCCGGCTCCGAGGCGCACAACCTGCGCACCCGCGCGCGCGAAACCGAGGACGGCTGGGTGCTCGACGGCAGCAAGCAGTTCGTCACCAACGGCCAGCGCGCCGGCGTGGCCATCGTGTTCGCCGTCACCGAGCCGGCGCAGGGCAAGCGCGGGCTGTCGGCCTTCGTGGTGCCCACCGACACGCCCGGCTTCATCGTGCACGCGCCCGAGCGCAAGCTCGGCATCCGCGCCTCCGACACCTGCGCCATCACGCTGGAAGACTGCCGCGTGCCGCGCGATGCCCTGCTCGGCGAGCCCGGCGAGGGCCTGCGCATCGCGCTGTCCAACCTGGAGGGCGGGCGCATCGGCATCGCCGCGCAGGCGCTCGGCATCGCGCGCTCGGCCTTCGAGGCGGCCTGCCGCTACGCCGCCGAGCGCGTGCAGTTCGGCCGCGCGCTGCGCGAGCATCCGCCCATCGCCAACATGCTGGCCGACATGGCCACCGAGCTCAACGCCGCGCGCCTGCTGGTGCACCGCGCCGCGCGCATGCGCACCGCCGGCCTGCCGTGCCTGTCCGAGGCCTCGCAGGCCAAGCTCTATGCGTCCGAGCTGGCCGAGCGCGTGTGCTCCAAGGCGCTGCAGATCCACGGCGGCTACGGCTACCTGGAAGACTACCCGGTCGAGCGCCACTACCGCGACGCGCGCATCACCCAGATCTACGAAGGCACCAGCGAGATCCAGCGCATGCTGATCGCGCGCAGCCTTTGAGCCGCGCAGTACCCGCATCCCGCATCCCGCATCCCGCATTCAGAAACCAGAAACCAGAACCGACGGAGACAAGATGAGTGCCCAATCCGCAAACACGGCCGCCGCAGCGCCCGTCGTCAAGCTGCTGATCAACGGCGAGTGGGTGGAGTCCGCCGCCACCGAGTTCCGCACCGTGGTCAACCCGGCCACGCAGGCAGTGCTGGCGCGCGTGCCGCTGGCCACGCCGGCCGAGGTCGATGCCGCGGTCGGCGCCGCGCAGCGCGCCTTCGCCACCTGGCGCCACACGCCGCTGGGCGCGCGCCTGCGCATCATGCTGCGCTACCAGGCGCTGATCCGCGAGCACAGCAAGCGCATCGCCGCCATCCTCACCGCCGAGCAGGGCAAGACCCTGGCCGACGCCGAGGGCGACATCTTCCGCGGCCTCGAAGTGGTGGAGCACGCCTGCTCGATCGGCACGCTGCAGCAAGGCGGCTTCGCCGAGAACGTGGCCGCCACGGTCGACACCTACACGCTGCAGCAGCCCATCGGCGTATGCGCCGGCATCACGCCGTTCAACTTCCCGGCCATGATCCCGCTGTGGATGTTCCCGATGGCCATCGTGTGCGGCAACACCTTCGTGCTCAAGCCGTCCGAGCAGGACCCGCTGTCCACCGTGGAGCTGGTCAAGCTGGCGCTGGAAGCCGGCGTGCCGGCGGGCGTGCTGAACCTGGTGCACGGCGCGCGCGAGGTGGTCGACGCCCTGTGCACGCACCCGGACGTCAAGGCGGTCTCGTTCGTCGGCTCCACCGCGGTCGGCACCCACGTGTACGAGCTGGCCGGCGCGCACGGCAAGCGCGTGCAGTCGATGATGGGCGCCAAGAACCACGCCGTGGTGCTGCCCGACGCGCACCGCGAGCATACCCTCAACGCGCTGGCCGGCGCCGCCTTCGGCGCGGCCGGGCAGCGCTGCATGGCGACCTCGGTGGCGGTGCTGGTCGGCGCGGCGCGCGACTGGCTGCCCGAACTGGTGGCCAAGGCCGCCACGCTCAAGGTCGGCGCCGGCCACGAGCCCGGCACCGACGTCTGCCCGGTGGTCTCGGTGGCGGCGAAGCAGCGCGTGACCGGCCTGATCGACGCCGGCGTGCGCGAAGGCGCCACCCTGCTGCTGGACGGGCGCGGCGTACAGGTGCCGGGCTATCCCGACGGCAACTTCGTCGGCCCGACCGTGTTCGCCGACGTGACCACGGAGATGTCGATTTACACGCAGGAAATCTTCGGCCCGGTGCTGGTGGTGATCGGCGTGGACACGCTCGATGAAGCCATCGCGCTGGTCAACCGCAACCCGTTCGGCAACGGCACCGGCGTGTTCACGCAGAGCGGCGCCGCGGCGCGCAAGTTCCAGAGCGAGATCGACGTGGGCCAGGTCGGCATCAACATCCCGATTCCGGTGCCGGTGCCTTATTTCAGCTTCACCGGCTCGCGCGGCTCCAAGCTCGGCGACCTCGGCCCCTACGGCAAGCAGGTGGTGCAGTTCTACACCCAGACCAAGACCGTCACGGCGCGCTGGTTCGACGACGCGACGGTAAACGACGGGGTGAATACCACCATCAGCCTGCGCTGAACGGCGCCACCACCAAGGAGCACACATGCATATCGCCTTCATCGGCCTCGGCAACATGGGCGCGCCGATGGCCCGCAACCTGCTCAAGGCGGGCCACGGCCTGACCGTGTTCGACCTCAACCCCGCCGCGCTCGCCTCGCTGCGGGCCGACGGCGCAACGGTGGCGCAATCGGCGCGCGAGGCTGCCGCCACGGCGGACTTCGTCATCACCATGCTGCCCGCCGCGGCCCACGTGCGCGCGGCCTACCTGGACCAGGACGGCGTGCTGGCCGGCGTGCGGCCGGGCGTGCCGCTGGTGGATTCGAGCACCATCGACCCGGCCACCATCCGGGCGCTGGCGGTGGAAGCCGGCAAGCGCGGCAACCCGATGGCCGACGCGCCGGTCTCGGGCGGCACCGGCGGCGCGCAGGCCGGCACGCTGACCTTCATGGTGGGCGCGCCGCCCGACCTGTTCGAGCGCATCCGGCCGGTGCTGGCCGGCATGGGCCGCAACGTGGTGAGCTGCGGCGACACCGGCACCGGGCAGGTCGCCAAGATCTGCAACAACCTGATCCTCGGCATCTCGATGATCGGCGTGTCGGAGGCGATGGCGCTGGGCGTGCGGCTGGGCATCGACGCCAACGTGCTGGCGGGCATCGTCAACACCTCCACCGGGCGCTGCTGGGCGGCCGATACCTGCAATCCGTACCCGGGCGTGATCGAGACCGCGCCGGCCTCGCGCGGTTATACCGGCGGCTTCGGCGCGGACCTGATGCTCAAGGACCTCGGCCTGGCCGCCGACGCGGCGCGCGGCGTGCGCCAGCCGCTGTTCCTCGGCGCGCTGGCGCAGCAGGTCTACCAGGCCATGAGCCAGGCCGGCGACGGCCAGCTCGACTTCTCCGGCGTGATCCGCCGCTACCTGGACACGGAGCGCGCGGCATGATCGAGCACGTCATCGACGGGCACGTCGCCCGCCTCACCCTCAAGCGCCCGCCCGCCAACGCCTTCACCGCCGAGGGGCTGGAACAGCTGCGCGCGCTGGTCGGCGCGCTCGATGCCGACGCGCGCGTGCGCGCCATCGTCATCACCGGCGACGGCGGCAAGTTCTTCAGCGCCGGCGCCGACCTCAACGGCTTCGCCGAGGGCGACCGCGCCCATGCACGGATGATGGCGCAGCGCTTCGGCGCCGCCTTCGGGGCGCTGCAGAACGCGCGCGCGCTGGTGATCGCCGCCATCAACGGCTATGCGATGGGCGGCGGGCTGGAATGCGCGCTGGCGTGCGACGTGCGCATCGTCGAGGAGCAGGCGCAGATGGCGCTGCCCGAAGCCGGCGTGGGCCTGCTGCCGTGCGGCTGCGGCACGCAGACGCTGCCGTGGCTGGTCGGCGAAGGCTGGGCCAAGCGCATGATCCTCACCGGCGAGCGCGTCGATGCCGCCACCGCGCTGCGCATCGGCCTGGTCGAGGAAGTGGTGCCCGCCGGGCAGGCGCTCGACGCGGCGCTCAGACTGGCCGGGCGCGCCTGCAACGTCAGCCCGCGCGCGGCCGCCTACAGCAAGCAGCTGGTCCACCTGGCGCGCCAGGGCGTGCCGCGCGGCCCCGCGCTGGCGCTGGAGCGCGAGCGCTTCGTCGACCTGTTCGACGGCGAGGACCAGCGCGAGGGCGTCAACGCCTTCCTGCAAAAACGCGCGCCGCAATGGCGCAATGCCTGAGGAACACGCCATGCGCCTGAACCCGGACGACGCCGGCAGCGCCGCGCAAGCGGCGGCCGAAGTGCGCTTCGAAGAGATCAACGGCGTGGGCGTGGCCACGCTGGACCGCCCGCGCCAGCTCAACGCCCTGTCCTACCCCATGATCGGCGCGCTCGACGCGCGGCTGGCGGCCTGGGCCACGCAGCCGGACATCCGCGCGGTGCTGCTGCGCGGCGCCGGCGGCAAGGCCTTCTGCGCCGGCGGCGACATCCGCGCGCTGTACGACAGTTTCCACGCCGGCACGCCGCTGCACCGCCAGTTCTTCGTCGACGAATACCGGCTGGACTACCGCCTGCACCGCTATCCCAAGCCGGTGGTGGCGCTGATGGACGGCATCGTGATGGGCGGCGGCATGGGCCTGGCGCAGGCCGCGCGCCTGCGCGTGGTCACGGAGCGCGCGCGCGTGGCCATGCCCGAGACCGGCATCGGCCTGGTGCCGGACGTGGGGGCGAGCTTCTTCCTCGGCCGGCTGCCGCTGGCGCTGTCGCTCTACGTGGGGCTGACCGGCGTGACGCTGGGCGCGGCCGACGCGCTGCTGTGCGGACTGGCCGATATTGCCGTGCCGGCCGCGCGCCTGGACGACCTGGACCAGACCCTGGCCGCCGTCCGCTGGAGCGGCGACCCGCTGGCCGATCTGCGCGCGGCCTTGCAGCCGCCCGCCGACACCGCGGCAGCCACGGCCGGGCAGGCGCCGTTGCAGCCGGTGCTGCCCGCCGTGCACAGGCACTTCCATGCCGACGCCGGCGTGGCCGGCCTGTTCGCCTCGCTGGCGGCGGAAACCGATCCGCGCTACGCGCAGTGGGCCGCCGACACGCTCGGCATCCTGCGCAAGCGCTCGCCGCTGATGACGGCGGTCACGCGCGCGCTGCTGCTGCGCGGCCGGGAGCTCGACCTGGCAAGCTGCTTCCGCATGGAGCTCGGCGTGGTCTCGCGCGCGTTCACGCAGGGCGATTTCATCGAGGGCGTGCGCGCGCTGATCGTGGACAAGGACAACGCGCCGCGCTGGCGCGTGCAGGCGCCGGAGGCGGTCGGCGAGGCCACGGTGCAGTCCTTCTTCGACAGCCCGTGGCCACCCGCTGCCCATCCGCTGGCGGCGCTGGGGTAAAGCGCCCCGCCGCCTACGCGCCGCCGGCTTTGCCGCGGCGGCGCAACTGCCGGACCGCGCTGCTGGAGCCGATCGCGCGCGCGGCGGCGACCACCTGCGGCCCCAGCCCGGCGCACGCTTCCTCGAACGACCAGCGGCTCCCCGGCGCCGACACGTTCACCGCGCCGAGCGGCTGCCCGCTCGGCCCGAGGATGGCCGCGCTGACCGTGATGTCGCCGGTGTAGTACTCGCCGTTGGTCGAGGCGAAGCCGTCCTCGCGCGCCTGCGCGACCGCGCTGCGGATCTCGGCGATGCGCGTCAGCGTGGTGGGCGTGTAGGCCACCCGCTCGCTCTGCTCGAGGATCTCGGTCACTTCCTTCGGGTCCAGGTGCGACATGATGGCGCGCCCGCCGGCGGTGCAGTACATGGGGATGCGCATGCCGAGCGGCATGTTGACGAACATCTCCTTGTGCGTGGGAAAGCGCGAGATGTACGTCATGTGCAGGCCGTCGCGCTCGGACAGCGTGGTGGTTTCCTCGCAGGTGCGCACCAGCGCGTGGAGATACGGCGTGGCCGAGTTCAGCAGCGCGCTGGTCTGCAGGTAGCGCAGCCCCACTTCGAGCGTGCGCGGCGCCAGCGCGTATTCCTTGGTGAGCGGGTCCTTCTTGAGGTAGCCGACCGCCAGCAGCGTGTGCGTGAAGCGCTGGATCGCGCTCTTGGTCATGCCGGTGGCGTCGGCCAGCTCCGCCAGGTTCATCGACGGCTTGCCTTCCCAGAAGGCGGTCAGCACGTTCAGGCCGCGGGCGAGCGAGGTGACGAACAGGCGCGATGCCTCGGGCGACTCGTCCGGGCTGTTTGGGTCTGTCATGGCAGGCTTGGCTGACAAGGAAAACTCCGCATGTTAATGGATACGCCGCCGGCGGACTGCTAGCCGTGCAGGATCTGGCCGAGGAATTCGCGCGCGCGCGCCGTGGCGGGCGCGCGGAAGAAGTCCTCCGGCGCCGCCGATTCGACCACGCGCCCCTTGTCCATGAAGATCACGCGGTCGCCGACCTGCCGCGCGAAACCCATCTCGTGCGTGACGCAGATCATGGTCATGCCGTCGTCGGCCAGCGAGATCATGGTGTCCAGCACTTCCTTGACCATCTCCGGGTCGAGCGCCGACGTGGGCTCGTCGAACAGCATGATCCGCGGTTCCATGCACAGGCTGCGCGCGATCGCCACGCGCTGCTTTTGCCCGCCGGACAACTGGCCCGGATACTTGGCCGCGTGCTGCGGAATCTTCACGCGCTCCAGGTAGCGCATCGCGCGCGCCTCGGCCTCGCGCCGGGGCACCTTCCTCACCATCATCGGCGCGAGCGTGCAGTTCTCCAGCACGCTCAGGTGCGGGAACAGGTTGAAATGCTGGAACACCATGCCGACCTCGGCGCGGATGC